>JBJTQN010000317.1:0-6682 GCA_046075665.1 Armatimonadota bacterium
ACTGCCCGGCAAACCCCATCCGCAGCAAGGTTCGAACAGGAGAAGATGACGTTGCCCGCCGATTCTCCGGGTAGAACCGCATGAGCCAACAGGCAACTGTTGGCCTAGAGAGATGACCATACAAACACAGAACCCGGCTTATAGAGCCACTCCAACCTATTAAGGACTTCAACTATCATGAGCTTCTTCCATCACGTTTACTTCTACCCAACTGAGTCTCCAAACCCAACTAATCAATCCGAGCTCATCGAATTGTGTCAATCGCTCCTTTCAACCATTCCAGGCGTCACGTCATTCGCACTCGGCACCCCTGCTGGCACGGACCGCCCCGTAGTCGATAATGACTACATCGTGGCTTTGCTTCTTGAATTCCCTGATGCAGCTGCCGAAAAAGAGTATCAAGTTCATCCTCAGCATGTACAGTTTGTGAGTGAAAGTCGACGTCTGTGGAGTACCGTAAAGGTCTTTGACAGCAACGGAGTGTAGGCATGCTGACACGGCTGCCAGCACTAAATCGTGGCGCAAAAATCTGGGCCATTGCAGATTCGCATCTGAGTTTTGAGCGTCCGGACAGGGATATGACCCGTTTTGGTGATGAGTGGATTGATCATCCGGAAAAGCTACGTTCGGGATGTCTCTCAACTGTCACCGAGCAGGATGTCCTTCTCATCGCCGGAGATTTATCCTGGGCGAGAAAACGCGCTGAAGTCAGCAAGGATCTGGAGTTTCTCGCTAGCCTGCCGGGAACAAAAGTCGTCATTCGGGGTAATCATGACCACTGGTGGAAGGCTAAACAGCCAATTGCTTTCCCAGGATTACTTGAGCCCCCTATCATCTTTGGTGAAAATGACCTTGCGGTCATTGGTACGCGTGGCTGGCAAACCCAGCGACTTCCGAGCCCCGATCACGATGCAAAAATGCTTGCACGTGAGCATGGTCTACTAGTGAAACAACTAAACCTTGTCACTGATTGTGCGTACAAAGTTGTGATGACTCACTACCCGGCACAACCATATGCAGTCACGCTTAGGGCTCATAGGGTCGATTCGGTTGTGTTCGGCCACGTCCACTTACGATCCTTACCGGAAGACGAAATCTTTGCAGTGGATAACGAAATCGTTGACGGAGTCAGGATGCGGTGTGTTGCCGGTGACCGTCTTGCCTTTGTCCCGACGCTGATTTTTCCTGACCCAAGTACCACCTAGTGACTGCTTCAGCACGTCTACAGACGTGCGTTCCAGTCACTAGTTGCCGCTGTCCTTTAGCCACTTGGCGAAGGAAGATACATCTTTTGCTGTGGTGTAATCAGTCGTCCCAAGGACTTTGCCGGACGCATCCAACACCGCATAACGAGGTAATGTTGCATCTTTGAACGTGTCTACCTGATACTTTGCATTAAGAGCGGCCTCTTCAGCGGTCGCAGAGATACCCTGATCTGTGAACAATCGGACTCGTACCATCTTTTCCAGTAGCTGCTTAACTTCTGGTTCCGGCATCACGTGCTCTTCGACATCGCGGCAGTTTGTGCATGTATGCCCTGTAATGTCAACAAAGATAAGTTGTCCCGTTGCTTTTGCAACCGACTGACCTGCTGCAAGTGTAGGTAAGAAGGTTATATCTGTGGCAGATTTAGGCGGCGGTGGTAGAAACTGACCAATAAATCGAACGACTGGTCGACCAGAGACGCCGTAAAGACAATACATTCCTGAAACGATAAAGAGTGCTGCCCACGCACCGCGCGCCTTAGTAAGTTTCCCAGTTGGCGTGTTGAAGCCAACATTCAGGGTACCGAGAAGCCACAGCCCGCCGGCAATCAGGATTAAGCTGGTGATCGCCAAATACGCAGGTCGGGTTAGGAGTTGCCAGTTCCAATAAATGTCCGCAGTCGAAAGAAACTTCAGCGCTGCGGCGAGCTCGAGAAAGCCCATGGCGCCCTTGAGTGTTGTGAGCCATGCTCCACTCTTTGGCAATCTAGCCAAGAGTCCTGGGAATAGAGAAAGCAACACAAATGGAAGCGCTAGTGCAGTGCTGAATACCAACATGCCAACGATAGGCTTAATAAATGCTGCTGCTCCTGTTGCATTTGCGGCGAGCACAAGCAAACTGCCGACAATGGGCGCAGTACACGTAAAGGCAGAAACTACAAATGTCAGCCCCATTCCGAGTATGCCCAATGTTGATCCATTTCTTGATGCACTTATTTGCTGAACTTTTGCTGGCAAACGAATCTCAGTCACTTCGAGTAACGCCAAACCAAAGATTACAAACAGAACAGTGAAGACTAGGTTTACCCATGGGTTGATGGCAAAATCGCGCGCGGCCGTCCCGCCCGCCACCACTGACAGTACGACACCGATCCCGGTGAAGCAGATAATGATTCCAAGCGCATAGAGGAGCGAATACTTCAAAATACTTGGTGAGGGTTCGGAGGCTTTCACATCCTGTGTCGCAAGCTTTGTAAAAAACGCCAGCGTAACGGGGATTAGCGGGAAGACGCAGGGGGTTAGTAACGTCACGAGACCCGCGACAAAAGCTGTCGCCAGAAACGGTACCCAATCCTGTTGTCCGTTTGATTGCGTGCCATCCAGTGCAGAAGCGCTCGCTAGCTGCTTGATGATGTCGTCAGGCAATGACCCCTGTCTTACATCACCAGCTTCAACTGCAACAGTGATCGGCAATTTTTGTGTTTTGGGCGGAAGGCAACCACGATCATCACAAGCCTGACTACGGACACTTACAGTACCTAACAGGTTGCCAACGGGTGCCGATGATGAAATTGCCAGTGCGGCTTCAAACGTTGCGGTACCTTCGTGAATACCTACATCCTTGTTGAAACCCTTGTCATACTTAGGCTTTGGTGCCGACTCACCGGGTTTGCCAGCAATAGACAGCAATCCCTTCTCAGACTCGTCATCGGCGGCAACAGTCGTCGCCAGTGGAGCCGGATCCGGTAGTTGAACCGTCGAGTAGATATGGTAAGGAGCATCGATGACCGCTTTGATGCGGATTTTCGTAGCCTCGCCTGGATGCACTGCTCCGCCATCACGCTCCAAGGTCAGGTGCACTGGGTTACTCTGCGCAACAGCGATGTGTGCTGCGCTTACAAACACAATGCCAAGCAGGAAACGAAGGAGCAGATGCATTCTCATAGCTACTTTACTTCAATCACAGATAGCAGAGACACTGTAGCAGGAGGCAAACAGGATGAGTCATCGCAACCCTGCGAGCGTAGTTTGAGTTTCAAAACCGATTTGCTTGCTTTTGCGCCAGGAGCTACGAGATTAACAGTGACATCCACCTTTCCGCTCATGATGAAAACTCCCATCGGGTCCTTGTGCGCATCGGGCCATTTAATGGATGCAATCTTATATGCGCTCCCGTCTTCAAGTTCAATTGTCGTCGGAATAGCATTCTCATCGCCAGGCTTTGGAGCATACACGTGATAACCAGACTTGACGGTAAAGGTCACTGGCACCATAAATTCCTTGCCCTTTTTCACAGATTTCGGTGCAGTTGCTTTGGCCTCAGTCAAAAAACCGGGCAAAACTTGGGCAGTCGTACCTGGAATCGGATTACCAACCATTGTCATCAATGCTGCTACAACCGGTAAAAACGTCATTTAGTTATCCTCAAATAGAAAGGCACTGCCATATATCTGTGGATAGTCCGGCAGTGCAACAAATGGATTATCTTAGTCGATAGAGATTCCAGCTTTTTTGAGTGCTTCCTCAACGCGCTTGTCACTATCACCACCGAATCCAACAATACCTTCTACAACTTTTCCATCTGCACCAATTACAAACGTACTTGGAATTCCGGAGACGCCATACTTAGCCGATGCAATAGACTTTGCATTGTCCTTCGCTGCAGCGTCAAACAGTAACGGGAACGTGAACTTACTCTTGTTCTCAGGCACCCACTTGTCGTAAGCCGACTTGTCATCCCATACACAGACCGCGAGTACGACTACATTCTTCGATTGTACTTTCTTCCAGACTTCCTCCAGATGCGGCATCGAACGCATGCACGGTCCGCACCAAGTCGCCCAGAAGTCAAGGATTACAACTTTGCCTTTATAGTCGGCAAGCTTTACTTCTGCGCCTTCAGGGGTTGTTACCAGGAAGTCAGGTGCATCCTTTCCATTGGCGAGCATAGGAGGACGTTGCGGGGCAGCAGGAGCCTTCTTTGCGACACGGGTTGTTGGTTCAACAGTCAAGGTTGATCCGTCGTTCGATGCAGTCGCAACGTAAGCCTTGCCAGCAACCTCAAACGGCATCCGGATGTCGACTTGCTGCTTCTTGCCATCAGCTTCCAGAATCAACCAGACAGGACGACTTGACTTTACGTTTCCGGGAAGGGGTTGTTCTTTGTCATCAACGGACTTCGAATAGATGCCATCGGTATCATTTTCGATCAGCGTCGCCTTGAAAGTTGTGCCGCCTACCGTTACGTCACCTGTTCGACCACCTGTACGGTACATCAGCAGTGCATCCAACGTGGGGCTGGCAATACGGTACAAGCTGATACCAGTATCTACTGCTTTTTTCCCACGTCCGTCGTACGATGCCTTTACCGTTTTTTCGACTGGTCCGTAGAGAGTACGACCATTTCCCTGATCGGTTTTCTTGGACCAGACAGATTCACCATCATTGGTCAGATCACCGTCGGCGTTTGAGTCGACGTATACCCGGAACTCACCACCAGCCGGTTCATCAACGACAACTGCTACACTTGATTTTTTGCTATCGCCTGCCTTAATCACACCGTAGCGAGCGGTTCCTGTGTAAACGGGCTCTTTCTTTACGGAATCAGGCTTGATCGATGTCAGTTCAATGCGAATCGGCATATACCCCACACGCGCTGTAGCAGTGGCTTTTGCATCGTAGTTCAACTTGGCAGTCGTCTGCTGACCGTTAGCGGTCCCAAGCATCGCCAGTGTGGCAAGCATTCCAATGGTAATCATTACATTAGTTCCCCTCTTGGTTATTAGCGCTCATCGCGGGTATCAAGCCATACTGTCAACAGTAATACAGGCAATGATTCTTCCGGCGTTTCCTCTGCTGGAGCATACATATGAATCTCAGTACTCCAAAAGGTAGCGGCATCTCCCTCGCCTAGCGTATAGGTTTGCCCTCCAACCGTCAACAGTGCTGTCCCCCGGAGACAAAAAATGAACTCTTCCCCAGGGTGATTTACTGGGGCTGTCCGATCATAAAGTTCAAGGAGTGCGCTGTTGAGACGGCCATCCGGGAGGCGACACTCAAGCGATGTCAACAATGCTGTTTCGTCCGCCGCCAGCTGAGATCGACCTTCGTTGCTACGGCTGTGAACAGCGATCGTCGTTTCGTCGTGCGCATCCTGACGTGTAAGCTGCGCGATGTGAATGCCGAGGGCCTCGCAAACTCGGTTCAGGGTTGTATACGAAGGTGTCAGCCCCTTTTCAAGGCGAAGAATCGTGTTCTTGTTTACTCCGGCCTTGTCTGCAACATCGCGGACGGAAAGGTTCATCCTCTGCCGTATACGCTGTATTCGGGCGCCAAGGGTTACCGGATCCGGTCCTAGTCCCCCATTGCCTGTCTCAGGTCGTTTATCACCAAGCATGGATCCTCCAAACCTACTGCAACACGGATTAGATTCGGGCATAGTTGCCCAAGCGCGGCATGACCACCATCACAACGCAGCATACTGGCAGGATGTGCGACCAACGTCATCGGCTCTCCAAGAGAAAGCGCGATGCTGCAATGCTTCAAGCGTTCGAGCATGTTACCAACATCCCCAGTGTAATGAAAACTTAGCAATCCGCCGATACCGCCTGGATGCTCTGCGTTTGCCCTTGCATGCATTTCACACGCTTTATCACCGGGGAAATTCAGCACTGTCACAGATGGATGACTTCTGAGGAACGTTGCAACGGCCCGCGCATTCTCGCAGTGGCGTGCGAAGCGCATTTCAAGTGTTGAAAGGCCGCGGTGTACAAGCCAAGCGGCATCTGCCGAGAGAGTCCCACCAAGCAGAATACGCCAAGGCTCCAAACGCTCCATCCAGGCCGTAGATGTACAGATGGCCCCGGCCAAGACATCACCGTGTCCGCCCATATACTTAGTCGCCGAGTGCACCACAATGTCCACTCCCATAGCGAGCGGATTACATCCAATCGGTGTACAAAGAGTGTTATCAGCGACCGACGTGATTCCCAGGTCCTTTGCAGCTGACGCCAAAGCTGTCATCGGAAGAATGTCCAGAGTAGGATTTGCAGGACTTTCAAGCCACAAAACATCAGCTGATCTAGTCTCGATACTCGTCAATGAATTGGGAGACGTCAGGTCGACTGGTACGTGAATGGTTCCCCATTGCTCAGACAGTCGACTTATGAGCTTAAGAGTGCCTGAATAAGCAACCGTATGTGTGATGATGCGACATCCGGGTTTACAGATCGCCATTAGTACTGCAGAAACGGCAGCCATACCACTGGATGTGACCCTACATTCCTCGGCCGACTCGAGGGCTGCGATGTCATTTTCAAGTGCAAGAGCGGTTGGATGCGAGCAGCGTGCATAACGTTGGCTGTCATCACCCGGGACATGTGTAAATGAGACGCTTCGATCAATCGGGAGCGTAAGGCCCCTAAGCTCGGTCCCGCCCAGCTTAATTGGTTGCATTTGTGTACTGTACCAAACAAATT
>JBJTQN010000318.1:0-4191 GCA_046075665.1 Armatimonadota bacterium
GCCATGGCCAAAATCCAAATGCTGTGCACACTCCGTATGCAATCATTGGCATGATGACAAGTTTTGCTGCGACAGCAATCGATACGAACTTCAGATTTGGCCATCTAGCTTGCTTCGCAAGCTGCATCCCAAGCGTAAGCAAAGCGACAGGAACTACCGCATCTGCGCACCATTTGATGGGGGACCATATAGGCTCAGGGATATGGATTCCTGTCCATTTGATCAACAACGCAACGAGGAAAGCATATGGCATCGGCAGGCTAAAGTACTGTTTAAGCCATGAATTTCCACAAGATGCCTGTGCCGACATGATCGCGTAACCAATTCCCCAAAGACTGAAATTTGACATTAGCACGACTACGGCTTCGACTGCAGCACCATCATGACCAAATGTACGCTCAGCGACCGGGATACCAAAGTTACCAGCATTGAACACACAGGTCGTGATTAAGAGAACGTACATTGTGGATCGGGGTACTTTTGCGATTATTGCCAATGAAAACACGCAGCATGCCATTATAAACTTGATAGCTGCGATACCCAATGCTACCTGCCATACGCCAGCCCAACTCAGTGAACTCTCTGATAGTCGAACGAGAAGAAATGCAGGCACCAGAATGCGAATCTGAAGCGTTGCCAGAGGCTTGATGTCGATTGGTGTACGCTTTTGGACGACTGCACCGCCCACTATCAAGAGGAAAATCGGGCCAAGTACAACATACAGGATATCAAGTGGGCTCACAGGCCGTCTTGTTCACTCTCTAGTACATACGACAGCTGAGCAATTGCTACAAGAGCAGCCGTTTCAGTACGAAGAATTCGCGGTCCAAGTGATATTGCGACACCTGATTTACATCGACAAGTCTCAACTTCTGCCGGCGATAATCCACCTTCAGGACCGACAATCAATGCCAAACCACCACTTGATAAGGTGGATAATTTTACGACAGACCTAAGTGAAGTGTCGGCTTCCTCATGTAATACGAGAAGCGGGAGGTTTACCTGAACAAGGGCATCGTTGAGGTCAACATGCCAATGTATTGATGGTAGTCTCGTCCGTCCGCTTTGCTCAGCTGCAGATCTGATTATGCTACTCCAGCGCTCAAGCCGTTTTGTTACCTTATCCTTTGTCTCAAGCTTTGCGACACTACGATCGGCTGCAAAAACATGAAATGCGGCTGCGCCGAGTTCAGTACCATGTTGTAACACTTGTTCAATACGCTCCGGAGATTTTGGCAGCGCCTGACAGACGACTATATCAATTGGCAGCTCAGTCTTGAGATTCAGGCCGCCAACAAGACGGGCTTGCCCTACACCGTGGCTCCATTCATCGATAACTGCAAGGGAAGTGTCACCCATTCCGTTGATAAGCATAAATGTCTCGCCAGTGCGGAGCCGTCTTACACGAAAAGCATGGTGGCACACATCCGCGGGGATACTTACGAAGTCTGACTTTAGCGATACACCAGGTACGAGAAATCGCATCATCTTCTGTGGCACATCCTCGAGAGCTTTGCGACGAGCGCTTCGGTTACGATTTGAGGATTACCATTGCGTTGAACGGTGTAAGCAGCAGACATCGTCAGGTCAACACACTCCATCAAGGCACCCAACTGGTGCGATTCCACTCCAAGTTGCCTGCCAAATGCGTCTGCGACTGAAAGGAGGCCTTTTGTAACGAGCAGGCGCGAAGTGGAATCTGGTGAAGTCTTCGGAACAATGTTTCTTATAGACTCCGCATAAACGTAAAACATTTGAGGATCGCCGCAAAGGAATCCATCAACCCAAGCGGCAGCCCGGTCGCGAATTTCTGCTAAATCCCGATCATCAATCCCACCAATTGCCCTTCCAAGGCAACCTGCAGCGCTCTTTGCCAGATCAGCAGCCAAATCCTGATCAACGCTATAGTGACTGATTAACAACGAAGCAATTGTCTGTGTAGGTAACGGTGGAACTGGGACAGTGAAACACCTGCTTGTAATCGTTGGCAAAACTGCCGATTGACTGGTACTACAGAGAAAAAATTGTACATATGAAGGTGGTTCCTCCAGCACTTTGAGAATCGAGTTCGCTGATTCTTCATTCAGTGTATGAGCTGAGGTAATGATGATAATTCGCCAACTGCCCAATACTGGACGGTAGGACAATGAATCCAGAGCTCCAGGAGCATGTCCAGATCTTGTCCAGAGTTGCCAGATTTTCGTGATATCGCCATCTGGCTCGATAATCGCTACTTCCGGATGTTCATGGGCCGCGATTCGGGTGCAGGATGGGCACTGTTCACATGGTTTGCCATCAACGCGATGACTACAAAGAATGTACTGGGATAAATGAATGGCAAGCGTGGTTTTGCCAACGCCAGTTGGGCCGGTTAGCAGCACCGATTGTGGAAGTTGTTGGGTCTCTATAAATCGGTAGAGCATAGAGACAGTATTCAGATTTCCGTGATACATCATTCAACCCGCGCTCCACCGTCCGTGCTTAAAAAGTCTCAAATCTCTCGATTGGCATCACAAATGCGACTGCTCCGCCGACTTCAACTTCAACGGGGGATGGAAGAATGGTTCCAGCAGGACCGGCATCAGGGGGGAGGACACTGATAAATTGCTTCCGCTTGCGCGTACATTCACGCAGGAGTCCAAAAACCCGGTTTACGTCGGCGTCAGCGCACCCTATCAGGAGCGTCACATTGCCTTCTTTTAGGAAACCACCAGATGATCCAAGCCGGGTGAACTGAAAGCCTTCCCGCAGTAGTGCATCCGTTAGTTTAGTTCTATCTCTATCGTGAACGACTGCGATTACGAGTTTCATAATCACCTCTTCCGCCCGCTCGTGGCCGGCCCGTCCCATTTTTGCCAACTGTTCCCACCGACTCTCCACTCCGTGCACTCGTGTTGTTTCCACTCAGTTTGGTGGCAGTGTCCTTCAGGATTGAACCAACTTCAGTGCGGTCAAGAAATCGCCACTCACCCGGACGTAAGTCTCCGAGTTGAATGGGTCCTACTTTGACGCGAACCAGCCGTTCAACTGGATGCCCAACAGTGTCCATCATGCGTCGAATCTGCCGATTACGTCCTTCGTGCAAAACCATTTCAATCACTGTAGGGCGGCGTCGGATGACGGTGACTTCCGCTGGAGCGGTCGGCCGGGTGTCGTCGTCCAATGTTAAACCATTTGCAAGGCGGCGCAAGGTTGCTGGTTCAGGTCCACCAAAAACAGTTACATGATATGTTTTCCCAAGACTCTGACTTGGATGCGTAACTTTATGCACAAAGTCGCCATCATTAGAGAGCAGAATAAGGCCTTCACTCTCCATGTCAAGGCGTCCACAAGGAACCAAGCGGGCATTTGGGATATCAACTAGATCTACAACCGTCGTGTCTGCATGTCTGTCATGTACGGTCGAGACAACACCGGCTGGCTTATTTAGAGCGACGTAATACAGCTTTGGTTTACGAGATATCTGTTTGTTATCGACGAAAATAACATCGTCATCAGATACTGTTGTACCCAGCTGGGTTACAAGGACTCCATTAACTTTGACACGACCAGATGTGATGAGTACTTCGGCGTTGCGTCGCGAGCTAACGCCTGCCGCTGCCAAAGCTTTTTGGAGACGTTCTCCGCGCGATTCTTCTTCCACGCTGCCATGCTACCAGCACGACGCAGATACCGCCTCCGAACCAACCCATCGGTCCGAAAACGTTGCCTGTTACCCGAGAATCAGAATCACTGATCAGCGTAGAGTGGCCCACATCCACCCCATTTTCAATCACATGTAACGAGCCAATAGCATCACCTTTCGTTATCTCATTGATGCCACTAGCGAGCACAATTCTTTGGGTTATCGGCTTCAATGCCGCAAATTTATCGACAGAGCGCTTGATACCGTCGGACGTATGAGCTTTAACTTTACGTCCATCCGGCATCGTTACATCAACAGGAGTACCACTGGCAATACAAACTTGTCGCTCAAATCGCCTAAAAGCCCATGAGAGTATTGGAATCGTTTCTTTACAGGCGGATTCTGGTGCACCCATGACCACCGAGATCAACCTTCGACCATCTCGTGTTGCAGAACCAACGAAACAGTTACCTGCCGGACGCGTATAGCCCGTTTTTATGCCATCCGCTCCCAAAAAACGATCATAGTACAGTGACTTAGCGCGACTGGTAACCCGAATCGCTGGC
>JBJTQN010000319.1:0-5629 GCA_046075665.1 Armatimonadota bacterium
GCTGGGCAATGTCACCGGACTTGTGGTCTCCGCTGGCGTCTTCGAGCCAGGTCCGATTGATGAGATGACGGCGGACTTCTGGGACAAGACGATGGGCGTGAATGTGCGCGGTACCTTCCTCTGTGTCCAGGCCGCCGTCCCGTACATGCGCGAAAGTGGAAAAGGCAGCATTGTCATTTACACATCCACCGCTGGACAGCGCGGCTCTGCAGTTTATTCTGCTTACGCGACAAGCAAGGCCGCACAAATCATGTTCATGCGTTCGATGGCGCTTGAGCTTGGTGCGGACAAAATTCGCTGTAACTGCGTTGCTCCCGCGTGGACTGAGACCGACATGGCTGCGCCAAGCCTGGATGCCCTCGGCCGCGAGGATGTCGCGAAGAACTTTGTACTTGGGAGGATTGGCCTCCCGGATGACATCGCTGGAGCGACCGTTTACTTGTTGAGCCCGCTGGCCCAGTTTGTTACGGGTATGACGTTGACCGTGGATGGTGGAATGGATATGCGTGGATAGGATTGTTTTCGTTCGGCCTTAGATGTCAGATTTCTCAGACGAATATGAAGAGAAAAAACCCTCCCCAACAAATCACGGGGAGGGTTTTCTTATTCGAGAACAACATCAACGTCGTTCTTCTGCGCCAGCAGCCAATCTTCTGCAATTAGCGCAGCGACATAGTCATCATAAGCCTTGGGTGCAGGGCGCAGCCCTGTCGGTAGCAAGCGTACCAGCCCCTTTGGCAGCCACTCTTTCTGCAACCGCGCACGTACCCGCTGACTCGTAAATGCCTCTGGAACCTCTTCAAATGGCATCCCATCCGGCAACGCCTTCAGTACCGCCTTGCGAAGCGTCGCACTCTGCGTGCCATCTCCCATGAGAACAACATCTGGATGATGCATTGAAACCAACTCCATCACATGCATCACCAGCTTGTCAGTTGGAACAACCTCCCGGTGCAAAATCCGGGGACGGTAACTGTCATCCCGCGGCGTACAAACGGCCACGCCACACTTTGAGCGACCAGGGTCTATCGCAAGCACCACCACGTCTTATGGCTCCGGGGCCCCTGCCGGTGTATCATCATCCGTTCGATTACCGAGCGGATTGCCATCGATTCCAACTGCCGTAAATGTCAGTGTCACCGCATCCCCGGCACGGATATCTTTCTCCGTCCGGATCACAATCTTTGACCGGCTGACAGAGCGTGCGAGGTCTAATACCTTCAAAACATCATCGATGCGTGTCTCGCCAATCGGCTCCCCATCCACGCCCGTGCCGAGGCTTGGCGGGATGATTCCAGCTTTGAGCAGCTTCCTGCGAATATCGCCTCTAAGGAGAAGATAGAGGTTATCTGCCACCTTTTCCCGGCTGACATTTCCGGAAACGGCAAGCTCTCCGAGTACGGTTCCAGACGCAAAAAGCAACGGGTTTCGGAATGTACGGACATCCACAGAAACTGTCTCACCGGAGACAGCATTGGATGTCGCAAACAACACGATGACCACCGGCTCACCCGCGGCAGCGATGTTTTCTGCTGCTGCAGCCAGCGCTTCAAATTCACTGATCGTCTGGATCTGCCCGGTTGGTAGGCGGACGCTTCGCTCCGGAATACGCACAGCACGTGCACTGCTCCTCGATGCCTTCGCACCGCGCAGCTCGGCATTCTTTGCTGCCACCGCAAGCAAGGTCTCAAGGGTGTTTTGGATTCGCCCGACGCTTCGAGTGGCGGGAACCTGCATCCGGGCAACTTCCTCACTGTTACGATACGTAATCTTCCCGGAACGCATCGTCACCGCTTCGATTGACAGCGCATCAAGGGCCCGCTGGAGCTCCGTCCGGCGGCTCGTTAAGTCAGCCACATCCCGGGTCAGACGATCGAGTTCGCCCGCCTGCTCCGTTACCTGCTCCTTTTGCCGGTCAAGACGGGATGACTGCATGTCAATGGTGTCCTGCTGCGAACGGATGGTTTCCTTTTGCTGGGCAAGGGATGCCACTTGCTTGGCAACCGCATCTTCAAGCTCTTTCAGCTGCTCGCGTTGTTCGGCAAGCCGCGTGCGCTGCTGCTGCATCACCGCTTCGAACACACGCTCCGCCGTCGCGACCCGGCCCTTCGCCTCGCCAGCCTCTTTCCGCGCTGCCTGAGCTTTACGTCCTGCTTCCACGGATGCTTTCATCGCAAGGGTCCGCTTCATGAGCGCATCACGGACATCCCGCTTCGCCTTTTCGACCTTAGCGACTGCCATCCGGAGATTTCCACGCGTCGTTGCAAGATTCGTGGTCGCAGACTTCAACTTCACATCCGCGATACGAAATTGCAGCTGCGCCGCCGCGACCGCACGCTCCGCGGTGTGCTGATTCGCCAAGGCACTCTCAGCCGCCTTCTGCGCAGCGATAAGCTTTTTGTCCAATTCCGCCTGCTCGCGACGCACATCATCCAGGCGTTTCTTCGACAGACTCAGCGTCCGCTGGAGCTCAACATTGTCACGCGCAAGCTCACCGCCACGCGCAACTACTTGTCGGAAGCTGCGGCTGATCAACATCATCGTCCCAAAGGATGCCAAAGTAATCCCAATACCAAAGGTAATCGTGATGAAAATGGCGGTGTCACGTGGGCGCAAACCAAACAGGGATGCGCGACGTTTTCCGAGTTTGTGCCCAATCCGGTCACCCGCCCAAGCGATAAATCCCGAGATTGGCAGGAGCAAGAGGAAAAACAAAAGGGTGGTGTTTACCATGGACAGCCCATGCCCATTCTACCCACCACTAGCTGGCAACCCGCTTAATCAGAAATACGCCGGTGATCACACCAATGATATTCGGTAACTGAACGGCCAAATCTGGAGGGAGGGCGCCACCTTTTCCAATAGACATCCCGAGCTGGAGCAGCGACCAATACCCAAATGTAAGCAAAACACTGAGACCAAACCCAAGACTCTTCCCTGCCCTGCGCGGTTGCAGACCAAGTGGTGCGCCCAGCAGAACGAAGACGATGGTCGCAAGTGGGAATGCTGTCCGGCGCGCGATTTCGACTTCCGCCTCACGCGCATCCATTTCCTGACCAAGCTTTCGCCGCACCTGGGCACGCTTCCTGAGCTGATCCGTAACCTGCTCAATCACCGGACGGCTGAGGGCGCGCAGATCTTCCGGCGTCCCAAGGGTGACCTCTTGTAGACGCGTGTCCGCCGTACGCATCCCGACCAAGGAGTTATGGTCAAAGCTCGTCACTCCGCCATCGAGCAGCCAGTTTCGTGTGCCAAGCTTCCACGTCGCCGTCTGAGCAGCAACCGTCACCACAGGCTTGGTGTCATCCCATAGCGTGATCGTGACCCCATTCAACACTCCGCGGCCTTTGTCATCAAAGGAGACGCCGCCTTCGGCATGCACCGTCATCCGGCCACTACTTGGATTCGTAACAGCGACATCGAAGGCATTCCGCCCAGCGGTTGACCCGCCGCCGCGCGCCTTGGCATTGTCAATCACCGCCTGCCGGGCATAGGCCAGCTCAGGCACGATTTGCTGATTCAGCCAGACGATTGGCAATGCAATACCGGCCGCAAGAAGGACGGCTGGCAAGACAATACGCGGAAAGCTGACGCCGGCGGCGAGGAGTGCGACGACTTCTGAGTCACCCGAGAGGCGCCCGAATGCTAGGAGGGCTCCAAGGAGCATCGCCATCGGGATGGTGTACGGCAGCAGCGTCGGAAGCGTGTACAGAACGACCTGTAGGATAACGGCAGCGGACTCGCCGCGTTGAAGATAATCGGCAATACGCTGGAGGCCATCCGCAGCGAAAAACAGCGTCGTAAACATCCCGACACCGCCAAGAAACGGCCCCATGACCTCCCCTATAATCAGGCGGTTGATGCGTGTCATTGCGCGAGCCGGAAGTTGTCACCGAGGTAATACTTGCGCACCATCTCGTCATTTGCGATTTCTTCCGCAGTGCCCTCGCGGATCACTTTGCCTTCGACGATTACATACGATCGATCCGTGAGATCCAGCGTTGCGGCGGCATTGTGGTCAGTGATGAGAATGCCCAAGCCGCGCTCGCGCAGCTGGCGGACGACAACTTGAATATCAGCGATGGCGAGTGGGTCGATGCCAGCAAATGGCTCATCTAGCAGGAGAAACTTCGGATCGGCGGCAAGTGCCCGTGCGATTTCGACACGCCGCTGTTCGCCGCCCGAGAGGCTGAAGGCACGTAGTTCGGCCTTTTTGTCCATCCCAAGCTCGGTTAGCAGGTGCATCGCCCTGTCCTTGCGCTCGCCTTTCGGACACCCGACCGCCTCCAGCACCAATAAGATGTTCTCGATAACACTAAGCTTGCGGAAAATACTTGGCTCTTGTGCAAGGTAGCCAATGCCGCGCCGGGCGCGTTTGTACATTGGGAGTGGCGTAATATCTTCGGAATCCAGCATCACCTTGCCGGAAAGCGGCTTCACGAGCCCAACAGTCATGTAAAACGTCGTGGATTTGCCAGCGCCATTCGGTCCGAGGAGCCCAACGATTTCACCTTGCTCAAAGCGCAAGCTGACGCCGTTCACGACACGGCGGCCACGGTATTCCTTGACCAGATCGTGGATTGCAATAACGTGGTGTTCCTGTGCGGACGGCGTGCTCACGGCTTCTTACCCGGTGTGGTCTTTGGAGGCTTTGGAGTTGCAGTAAATGAGCCGCTTCCCAGCTCGATAAGCGGCCCAGCGGTTCCGCTACGGAGGACTATTTTCCCTCCGTTACCCGTCATCTCTGCTGGACCATCCACGTTTGGAGACAAATGCACCCAGCGGACATCTCCCTGAAGCAGAATCTCGGCATCCGCTTTGGCATCGGCTTGCGTGTACACCGCCCCGGCACAGGTGATGGTGTCTGTCTGGTCATCTGCCTTAACGACAATCTTCAACGGTCCTGTGAGCGTCCCCTTTATGATGATCTTGCCGCTGACTTCAAGCCGGGCTTTACGGGCATCCAAGTCAAGCTGGGTTGAGCGGAGTTTGAGTTCAGGTCCCGCCATCTCGAAAATGGGTTTGGCCCGGTCGCGGAATTCGGCATTCAGGGAGCCGCCCGGGTTGGTGATGGTAAATCGCCCAACGATGGCAGTTCCCTTAGGGGGTTGCGGTGTGGCGAACAGCTGCGGGGCGATACAACCAGCAGCGGCGATTGTTGTGACAAGAGCTATTACATCGCATGACATGACTCGCACCTATTTCCACCAGCCGGAAACCGGCTTTTCATCCGTAAAGATCGCAATGCGCGCCAGAGCGCCATCCGCCTTGAACGATGCGGCCGGGATATCAAACCCGTTGCTGTCAAAGAGGCAAATGTTTCCCTTGCCCACAAGTGTGGAGCGTCGCATATCCCAAATCATGGTATCCGATGCCAACTTACGCAGGGCAGCACCCGGACCACCTTCAGATTTCGCATTTACCCCTCCGGTTGCCGTGACGCGTGCGGTTTTCTGATCCGCGACAATCAGCGGCGCGATGAGTGTGAACGCAGGTTTTCCGTTTTGATAAATCAGCGCTCTTGTCCCTTTGATGGTAGATGTTGCGTTTCGGTTTCCGCTTGGGTCGGTGAGGAGCTTTGCGGATGCGACACCGGAAACGGCGACCCAAGGGCGCCCATTGCTGTCCG
>JBJTQN010000320.1:0-4906 GCA_046075665.1 Armatimonadota bacterium
AGAGCATCACATCAGGGAGACCGTCTGGCCCTTCCCAATACTCGAGGGATAGGGGCGACGTAGCGGGAGCGGCATTCGCCGGGTCGATCATCGCTTCAGCCGAGGTGGCCGTGGTTCCCCGTTCCGCTGTAGCCCCCTGCACAGGGGCTTGAGAGTGAAGCTTTTCAGCCATTAGAGTGTCCTCAGGTCATTGTTCAATCGAGCCGGTGGGTTGCGATCACCGGCTTTTTTGTGCGCGCCCGTTATGCTTCTCGTCTGTCGCTCAACTCGATGAGCCCCTGCACCACCAGCCGCCGCGCCAGGGCAGAGCGCGTGAGGCCGAACCGCTCCGCCTTCTCACGAAGCAGTGCAAGTTCAGTCGGGCCTAAACGTGCTACTAAAGGCGGCGTTTTTTCTCGCAACTTAGGGTCAAAACAGACCCGATCGATCGTTGTTCCAGGGAGCATCCTTCCAGGGGCGCTGTGTACAAGGCAACTTAGCGCCGTTGCAAACAAAACGAAAGCAAAGTTTGCCCTCTAGTGCATGCAAACTGGCTCGATTTTGCTAATGACTGTGTAAATAAACTCTGCTTTTGTTGCTACTTGAATCTGGCCTAAAAGCACCTACCAAAGGCGGCTTTGCGAACAGGTGTACTACCGCCTGGCTCTATGCGAAGCCTTTGCCGATGCGGCGACCCCGGCCCTTCGCCCAAAGCTCGGTCCCGATCGAAGTCGAAGTCCGTACCTTTGATGAGCTCAACGAAGCCCTCTCGCTAGGCATCGAAAGAATCATGCTCGACCACTTCTCCCTAAGTGACATGCGACGCGCAGTTGAAATGGCCGATGGCCGTACACCACTCGAAGCAAGCGGAAATATGACTCTTGACCGCATCCCGGATGTCGCAGCAACCGGTGTCGACTACATCTCGGTAGGTGCCCTTACCCACAGCGTTACGTCGCTCGATATCAGCTTGACGTTTGACTCTACGCACTGACACCTAAACGGAACGGAATCCAAATGCAAAACGAACTGCTTACTACCGATGCCATTTACGCTAAGCTCCACGCCAACCTCGCGGACATCGTCCCGGATGTGATGCTGCGCAGGAAAGCCGAAGCCGCCGCGCAAATCGAAGTCCTCAAGCGTGAACGCGATGCCATCGTGCTGGGTCACAACTACATGGAGCCATCCCTGTTCCACTCCATCCCCGATTACCGAGGCGACTCCCTCGAGCTCAGCCGGGTGGCTGCAACCACGGATGCAGACATCATCGTTTTCTGCGGCGTCCGCTTTATGGCCGAGACCGCCAAAATCCTGAATCCAGGTAAGACCGTTCTCATCCCAAGCAGTAAGGCTGGCTGTTCGCTCGCCGAGTCAATCACGGCACAGGATGTTCGCGATCTTCGCGCGATGTACCCCGGGGTGCCTGTAGTTACTTACATCAACACCTATGCCGATGTCAAAGCAGAATGTGACATCTGCTGCACCAGTGGAAACGCCGTCGCGGTCGTAGAATCCCTGGGAAGTCAGCAGGTCATCTTCCTCCCGGATGAGTTCCTCGCGCGCAATGTTGCCCGTGAGACAGGCAAGCACATCATCTTTCCTGTGAAAGCTGGCGGCCATGGTCCCGATGCCGGCGATACAACCCTGGATGTCAAAATGATAGGTTGGCGGGGTCGCTGCGAAGTCCACGAGCAGTTCAACGTCAGGGACATCAAGCAGGTTCGGTCCCAAGTCCCGGATGTTCTGGTCCTTAGCCATCCTGAGTGCCCTCCGGATGTTGTTGAAGCCAGCGACTACTCAGGTTCAACCACGGCCATGATCCGCTTTGTCGAAAAGAACAAGGGACGTAAATTCCTGATTCTCACTGAGTGCTCCATGGCGGATAACATCCTTGCCAGTGCGCCGGATGCTGAAATGCTCCGGATGTGCTCGGTTCGCTGCCCTCACATGGCGGAAATCACGGTCGAGGACACTCTCCTCGCTCTGATGAAGACGCAGTTCGTCGTTGATGTCCCGGAGGACATCCGTGTTCGCGCATTCAAGTCCGTAGAGCGGATGCTGCAAATCGGACATACTGGACCTCGGGACTAAGCTGTGGGAACCATAAACGCAGAGGTTTTGATTATTGGGTGTGGAATCGCAGGTGGAATCACGGCGCTCCGCCTCGCGGATGCCGGCATTCCAGTAGTCCTCGCAACCCGGAGTCAGGACCCAGCGGAGAGCAACACATTCTGGTCTCAGGGCGGGATTATCTTTGAAGGTCAGGAAGACACCCCGGAGCGCCTCGCCAATGACATCCTTGCCGCAGGTGCAGGTCTGTCAAATCCGGATGCTGTCAAAGTCCTTTCTGAAAACGGCCCGCGCCTACTTGAAGATGTCCTGATTAACCGACTCGGTATTGCCTTTGATGTGGAGGGTCGCGATCTTTCGCTTGCCCGTGAAGGTGGACATTCTCTTGCACGCATTGTTCACGTCGCCGATGCCACTGGGAAAGCGATCGAAGTAAAGCTGATTCAGGCGCTGAAAGACCATCCAAATGTGACGCTGCTCACCCAGCAAACCGGCATCGACCTGATCACATCAAGCCACCATTCCGTGGATCGCCTCCAAGTCTATGCTCCGCTCACCTGCGTTGGCGCATATTTCCACGATCGGCGCACACGTGAGGTAACAAAGGTCATCGCACGGGCTACGGTCCTCGCAACGGGTGGACTCGGACAGATTTACGCGCACAATACGAATCCGCTTGGCGCCCGGGGGGATGGTCAGGCGATGGCGTACCGCGCCGGAGCCCGCGTCATCAACATGGAGTTCGTGCAGTTTCACCCGACGACGTTTGTTGGTGCGAATGGTGCGCGCTTCTTGATTACTGAAGCCGTCCGCGGGGATGGTGGCCGTCTGGTACACGCCGACAACACGCCGTTCATGGACAAGTATGACGCAGAGTGGAAAGACCTCGCCCCCCGTGATGTCGTGGCCCGCGCGATTTATCAGGAAATGCTTGAGCGTGATGTGCCGTATGTCTACCTCAACCTGCGTGATTACATTCCTGAGGATCGCATCAGGCATCACTTCCCGACGATTTTGCAGCGCTGTGCGGATGCCGGCGTTGACATCAGCAAAGAGCTCGTCCCCGTCGTTCCCGGAGCGCACTACGCATGCGGTGGCGTGTGGGTGGATGAATGGGGGCAGTCAACCCTTGCCGGACTTTATGCTGTCGGCGAGGTTGCATGCACAGGTCTCCACGGCGCAAACCGTCTCGCATCAACGAGTCTTCTTGAGGGACTTGTATGGGGCGACCGGGCTGCACAGCATATCAAGGCGAATCTACATGAGCGCGCACGACCGAACGAAAAAAACTATCCGGACTGGGAATATGCAAATGGTGGAGCACCAGACCCGGCTCTGATTGGTCAGGATTACGGGCAGATAAAGGCTTTGATGTGGAATTACGTCGGCTTAGTCCGTACAACGCAGCGACTCGAGCGAGCCTTGCGTGAGTTACGTCGTTTTGAACAGGAAATCGAGTTCTTCTATCGAGCAACGCAGCTGACGGATGGCCTGATTGGACTGAGAAATGCCGCGCGAACGGCGACTCTCGTGGCTCAGGCAGCTTGGACGAACCGTACATCCGTGGGTTGCCACTTCAGGGAATAGTGCGCCATCACCGACTGGCGAAGTACTGCTCCACCAAATCCGCTGCCATCTGACCCGAAAGCAAGCTTGGCGGGACCCCGGGGCCCGGCACCGTCATCTGACCGGCGTACACAAGGTTTGGAACCTTCTTCGCAACCATCCGGGGCTTGAAGATAGCCGTCTGCTTTAGCACATTCGCGAGACCGTAGGCGTTACCCTTGAACGAGTTATAGTCACTGATAAAGTCTTTGTGCGCATACGTCCGCTTCACAACGATTCGATCGCGAATACTCTCGCCGGTGCGTTGCTCGAGGCGGTCCATGATGATGTCAAAAATGCGCTCTCGCTGCTCATCGGTGTCTTCCATGCCAGGTGCGAGCGGAACCAGTAGGAAGATGTTTTCATCCCCTTCCGGAGCAACACTGTCATCAGACTTGCTGGGGACACAGGCATAGAACAATGGCTTATCGGGCCACTGCGGCGTGACATAAATCTGGTCAGCGTGCTGGTCAAGACCTTCATCAAAGAAGAGATTGTGATGTTCCAGCCCACCAACTTTGCCCCGGACACCAAGGTAGACCAACAGACTCGATGGACTCAGCACCTGCTTATCCCACCAGTCACGGTGGTACGTCCGCCACTTTGTATCAACAAGATATTGCTCAACATGGCGGTAATCCGCTGCGGCAACGACGGCATCCGCGGCATCAAAGCCAGTGTTCGTGAGCACCCCGGTTGCCCGTGCCTTGTCAATACGAATCTCATGAATGGCGGCTTTTGTCCTGAACGTTACCCCTTGCGTCTCCGCAACGCGGAGCATCCCTTCCACTACCATCCGCATACCGCCCTGCGGATACCACGTCCCGAGCACCAAGTCCGCATGGTTCATCAGGGAGTACATCGCCGGTATCTCGCGCGCCGTGCCGCCAAGAAACAACACGGGAAACTCAAGAATCTGACGCAGGGCATCGTCCTTAACGACTTTGGCGACACGGCTGCGCATGGATGAAAACATCCGTAATCGCAAGCCATCGATGGCAAGTTTAGGGTCGGCGTACTCAGCAAGCGACACACTTGGCTTGCGGACGTACTCGCCCATTCCTACTTTGTAGGTGTACGCTGCTTCCTTCAAAAACGCCTGGAGGCGCTTGCCACTGCCCGGTTCGCGTGCTTCAAAAATCTTCACAAGCTCGGACAGCCTTGCTGGGACATCAATGGAATCCGTTCCCGGAAGAAACACTCGATAAGACGGATCGAGGCGTTTCAGCGCGTACTGATGCCCGGGCGT
>JBJTQN010000321.1:0-5254 GCA_046075665.1 Armatimonadota bacterium
GTTCGGGGCGTAGCGCAGCTTGGTAGCGTGTCTGAATGGGGTTCAGAAGGTCGCAGGTTCGAATCCTGTCGCCCCGATATTAAACAAGGCTGGTCGTACGACCAGCCTTTTGTTTTTCATTTGGCGCAACATCACCATCACCGATGACGAATCTCTAGGAGGTGATCGACTTGGCGCGGCAGTTTGAGGGCCAAATCGTGTATTATTTGGTTTAGTTAAGTAATTCACCTTGCGTCATTGATGGCGTTCGTTTATTGAATTTAGGCTAACGAATTCCATGGGATATTGATCGATTGACCATTCCAGTTCCAATAGTGTTGACCTCTGCACAGCACGCCGAAGTCGCTATGGATTTCGCGTTGAGTGCGGCCCTGCGGTCTCCGCAAGTGATTGCGGCAGCGTCAAATGTAAAGTCTGCCTTTACCCTTGCTCGGTCTGGCAGGTCAACCGCGTCAGGGCAACTTACGATTGCGCCGTGGCTTGGCTCGCCGAATGGTACTACAGAGGAGTTTCTGTTCACTCAGTCCCTCGAAGCCGGTGGCCGGCGGACTGCGCGTGTCTCATCCCCTGATGTGCTGTTACTGGATGCACAGTCTACTTTTGATGAAACGCTCGTTTCCGTTTACTCCAAAATTCTCGTTCGTATAGCACAGCTTCTTTCCGCTGAGCGTTCATATACCCACGCATTACACATCGAGAACAACCTTGCCGAAACACTACGTGTCATCGAAATACAGGTTTTAGCTGGCACAAAACCGGGAAGCGATCTCGAGGTTGCAAGAGCGATGTGGAACGCAGCTCAACTTGATTCACAGCTAGCCTTGGCACGAACGCAAGCCCACCGTACCAATCTGGAAGCCTATGCTGTTGACACAGATACGAAAAACACGATCCCGCCGGTGTTCACACTCCCTGACCGGTCAAGTCTGGTATCAGGAAATTCCATTGAATTACGCGGGGCAGTGAGCGCGGCCCGGTTATCGGCTGACAGGCTTGCAGCGGTTGCATCTGGACGACCCGACATTTCAATCGTCATTCGGTCACAAAACTTCACCCGAAACTTTACTCCGAATGACCGTGGCCTGGCAGTACAGGTATCCATCCCCATCGACCATGGAACCAACAAAGCCAACTCAGCAGCCATTTTGAGCCAACTTTCAAACATCAAAATGCAGGTCAAGGATGACCAAATCAAACAGACTTCCCTTCGGATTGCCATTGACGCAAACATTGCTGGCCTTGACATTGGGATTGCCAAGACTCAGGAAGCCGTAATCCGTCCACTTTCCACCTATGTGAGCAAAATGCAACGTGCTTACACAGCCGGAACGGTGACTGTACTGGCATTTCTGGATGCACAACGTTCCTATCATGATGCGAAACACAAACTCATCACGCTACAAGACCAGCGAGACATGGCATTGTTGCAGCTGATCGAACAAGGTGGGATGGTTCCCAACCAGCTTGTCGCTTCTACTAAGCAGACTGATAGAAAGCGAAACAATTGATGAACCGTTTTCATCGACAATTGGCCCTTTCGGCGATTGCTTTCGCCACCATCGGGCTACCGATTTCTTGTGCAAAGCCCGCGAGCAACGATGCACCACTTGCCAAGGAAACACCGTCAGCTTGGTTGAAGAACGATGTATTGCATGTAAGCGCTACGACTGCCAAGCTGATTACGGTTGAAACAGTGCGTCCAACCGAACCAGCATCACTTGGCTACGTTCCAGCAGTTGGAATCGCGACCGCATTTACCGATGCGAAGTCTATGGTGAACTCCCGGGTTCGCGCAAAAATCACATCCCTGCCGATTCCTGTCGGCCGATCCGTTACTTCAGGTCAAATTGTCGCGATGCTTGAATCTGAGGACTTGCACAATGCACAGACAAGTTACAGGTTGGCAGTTGAGCGGGTGAAGCTGGCAGAAGCGCAGCTTCGCCGACATAAACGTTTATCGATTCTCAATAGCACAACAGCGCAGTCTCTCGATGCCGTGATTGCCGAATTTGACGCTGCAGAGGCTAATCTCGCACAAGGCAATATCGACCTCACACTGGCTAGGGCAAAGGTAGCTGACCTTGAAGCACAACTTACACAGGCGGATATTGACAAATCCGCTGCAACACGGCGCTTGAAGTTTGCTGAGACGGCTGATTCACAGGCTGCAGCTCTCTTCGCGGATCTGTTGATCTCGCGGGTTGACCGCGACAAAGCCAGCGCGCTCCTCGCAGATGCCGAAGACGATGTAAGGTTATCGACGACATCTAGAAGCGCAACACTCGCACGCCTCGAAACATCACGCCTTGAACGCGATGCTTGTATCGAAAAAGTGAAGGTCCTTAACTGTGCTGTGGAACGAACATCAAAAGCGGTTACGCGGGCAAAGCAGGTATATTCGGCCTCGACATCGATGAACAAAGATGTCATCGAAGCTCAAAACAAATTGGATGAAGCTCGGATTGAAATGGAATCTGCCGCCGATGACATTCAACTGCTTGGTGGCAAAGCAGGAGACAACCATACGATTTTCATCGGGGCTCCGGTCTCTGGTGTCATTTCTGAACAACATGCAACCGTCGGTAACACCGTGGACATGAACACGCCTATTCTGACTATTGTTGACAGGAACAAAGTTGGAATAACGGTTAATGTCAGGCCAGCAGACATCGCCAACATCAATATTGGCAGCCAGATTCAAGTCTCTCCTTCGACCAGTAGCGCGTTTGTTAGCGGTGCCGTCATGACGATCGCTACACAAGTGGATGAGGCAACCGGGTTGGTCCCTGTCCGCGTCCAGCTCCCGGCAGGCTCTGACATCCGTCAGGGAACAATGGTCAATGCGCGCATACCATTGGTCACAAAGAAACACGGCGTTGCGATTCCATCCAGCGCACTGCTAACCACAAATGTCAAAGCAATGGTTTTCATCAAAACTGGTACAGACATGTATCAGATCAAGGTTGTAACTGTCATTCAAAGAAGTGCATCCGGTGAAGTTCTTGTTACAGGCCTTGACCTCAATGACCTTGTTGTGACAACAGGAGCCAATGCGCTGCTGGCAGCAGCAGAATCGGCTGGATTTAAGCAGTGATAGATAACCTGCTAAGGTTTTCCATCCGCTTCCGAGGAATCGTCCTCCTCATCACGCTAATCATCGCGGCCTATGGAGCGATGCAGCTGATAACGATGCCGATTGATGCCGTGCCGGACATTACCAATAAACAGGTTGTCATTAATGCCACTGTGGATGGACTGGGGCCGGAGGAAATGGAGCGTCAGGTTACCTTTCCTCTCGAAGTAGCCTTGGCAGGTACTCCGCGACTAACAGAAACCCGGTCGATCAGTCAGTATGGCTTGTCGCAGGTGACCGTCGTGTTTAGTGACCAAACAGATTTGTACTTTGCTCGGCAGGTGGTGTCAGAGCGTCTCAGTGGCTTGGACTTACCGATCGGCTGCAAGGTTGAAATGGGGCCGGTGTCTACAGGACTCGGCGAGCTGGTTCACCTAAAAATCAGCAATCCCGACCTTTCGCTCCGTCAACGACGTGAGTTAATGGACTGGACAGTCAGACCACAGCTCCTGCGCGTTCCTGGCCTTGCTGAGATAAATCCGTGGGGGGGCACAGTCCGTCAGCTACAGATTTCTGTTGATCCACTAAAGCTTGAAGCAACGGGTCTCACGATCCGTGATGTCTCATCCGCTCTCGCGCAAAATCACTCTAACGCCAGCGGGTCATACCTGAAACAGAGCGACACACAGTTGCTTGTACGCAGCATCGGGACGCTAACAAGTAAGGAAGATGTCGCACAGACCCCTATCAAAACATCAACACAAGGTAGGGTGATCCGGATTGTAGATGTCGCGACTGTTACGGATGGAGATGCGATTCGACAGGGAGCGTATACCGACATGGGGTCGGGTGAACAAGTCTATTGTCTGGCACTTCTCCTGGTTGGAGAAAATGGCAAGATGGTAATGAACGGCGTTAGAGACCGAATCGTCACCATCGAGGAGTCACTCCCCGCTGGAACAAGGCTTGTTGGATACCTTGAGCGCGATAACCTCATCGACCGGACGCTTGAAACCGCCCTGAAAAACCTCTCCGAGGGTGGCATTCTAGTTATCGTTGTCCTCTTTCTGTTTCTTTTGCAGCTGAGGGCTGGTCTGATCGTTTCAAGTGTGATTCCTGTCGCGATGCTCATCGCTGCTATCGGAATGCGTGCTTTTCACATATCTGCGAACCTTATGAGTCTCGGGGCCCTTGATTTTGGACTCCTCGTTGATGGTGCGGTCATCATTGTTGAAAATGCCGTCCGGCAGGTGGCACACCGTGTTCGTCACGTATCGCGAACATTGTCTCCAGTTGAGCTGGATGATGTGTTGTTTGTTGCAGCTAAAGAGGTGATGCAACCATCCCTTTTTGGTGTTGCAATCATTATCTCAACCTACATCCCGATTCTGAGCCTTCAGGGTGTTGAGGGCAAAATGTTTCGTCCCATGGGCCTTACAGTAATCCTGGCTCTGCTTGCATCCATCCTCCTTTCCCTGACGTGGATTCCTGCCTTAAGCCGACAATTTTTGAAGTCCGAGGATGAACGTCCCCACCCCTTACTGGACAAAGTGGAAGTCGGCTACAAGCGCCTTCTTGGAAACCTTATTGATAAACCCTTAATCGCGATTGCCCCAGCACTTATCGTGATGGCAATAAGTGGTCTACTCTTTACACGTCTTGGTTCGACATTCATCCCTGAGCTGGATGAAGGTGCAATAGCAATCAGCGGATACTACAAAGCAGGAACATCCCTTGATGAAGTAGTCGCCCGCTCAACCAAGCTGGAACAAGTACTTCTCGCGGAGTTTCCAAACGAGATATCTCACGTGATGAGCCGTATTGGCCGCCCGGAAGTCGCAACTGACCCGATGCTGATTCATCAAACAGATACTTTGATTTCTCTCAAGCCAACAAATCAATGGAAGAGAGTGACAACGAAGGATGCGCTCGTGGCGTCGGTCAGCAACGTCCTCAAGCACTCGCCTGGCTTTGATGCAACCTTTACGCAACCGGTAAAGATGCGAATGGACGAGATGATTCAGGGGCAGGGGCTCCGTTCTGACCTCGGTATCAAGGTCTTTGGTCCGGACATCGAGAAGCTCGCCGCCCTTGCACGTGAAATCTCATCCATCGTTGAAGGCGTTGCTGGTGCAGCGGATGTCGAAGTCGAAGCCACTGAGGGCCTTCCACAGCTTCAAA
>JBJTQN010000322.1:0-4633 GCA_046075665.1 Armatimonadota bacterium
CTGGCAGCAATCCTGTTCCCAGTTTTCGCTCAGGCCCGTGAAAAGGCCCGCCAGGCATCCTGTTTGTCCAACCTGAAGCAGCTCGGACTTGGTCTGATGATGTACTCTCAGGACTTCGACGAAGTTATGCCGACGGCATTCGCCAGCATTCCTCCGATCAACGGTGGTGGTGTAAACCCGATTCCTTACGAGCACCAGCTCATGCCATATCTGAAGAACGATCAGATCTCTGGTTGTCCCTCGGACTCCGTCGCTCGCCCTGCACGTGGCATCGACCAGTTCTGGGATGGCAACTACGCACGTCGCCGCCCACTCGTAAAGCGCTCCTACGGTTATGTTGGACAGATCTGTACAGCAGAAGCCGCAGCGCGTGGACAGTGGGATGACCCAAACACCGGTATGTCCGCATGGGGCCAGGGCAAGTCCCTC
The DNA here is from genome assembly GCA_046075665.1 of Armatimonadota bacterium. GTDB lineage: Bacteria > Armatimonadota > Armatimonadia > Armatimonadales > Armatimonadaceae > CAIRTT01. Next base: position 430 of record JBJTQN010000322.1, read on the forward strand.
GCTGCATTCGATGAGCCAGCTGACACCATCTCCCTCGCGGAAGCATGGGGCCGTAACGAAGGCGGAGAAGCCGAAACCTTCTACGTCGGTACTCCATGGGGCTCCCTCTTCACTGGCTGTGATATGTGGAAGCTCGCTGGACGTAACAAGCCAGCCCGCAATGCATTTGATCTTCACGCTCAGTGCTCCGGTGACTTCGACAACCCCGGCAAGTTAGTCACCAAGGGTCACAACAATATGTCTAACTATGCATTTGCAGATGGACACGTCAAGGCACTTAACTACAACACCGTTCGTCAGAACGACTGGCGTATGTTCAAGCTAGTGAAGCCACAGACCGTCTTCACCCCGTAGGATTGACTGACCACATGAAGACATCGTTAGTAGCACTAACACTTTGTGGCGTCGCATTGGTAGCGGTTTCCGGCTGTAACAAGCCGGAAACTGCTCCAGCACCGGCTCCTGCTCCAGCAGCATCTGGGGATGCTGGTAGCCAAAGTGGACAAATTCTCCGACCAACTGGTGCCATGGGTGCTGGCGGTGGAAGCGCACCAGGTGGTGGTCTTCCGGCTGGCATGTCTGCGCCGCCATCCAATGCTCCGCCGAATGTTCAACAACAAATGCAGAGGATGAACGGTGGTTTCGGAAACCGATGATACATGACTAGGCAGTCGAAACCAGCATCGCTGGGCAAGAGACTGATGATAGCCGCCCTCGCAGGACTGAGTCTTGCCGGGGGCGGTTTCTATTTCGTCAGGCAGGCATATTCGGAAACGATGCTGCGCGAAGCATACCTCCCGGACCTCGAAGAAATGATTCATCGGGATCCCAACAATGGTTCCATCCTTGCGCTAGCCGCGGGACGTCACGCTGAAGGTGGCGATTTTGAAACGGCTGCCAAGTATCTTGAACGTGCCGTTGCCGCGGGTGAGACCGGACCCGATATTTGGATTACCTGGGCCGCGTCTCTGGCTGTCAGCGGTGACCGGGAGCAATCCGGACGCGTTCTCGCTCTAGCGCGCTCTAGAACAGAATCCAAATCTGCAGCGATGGAAGCAATCGAGCGCTGCAAACCCCTCACTCCAGCATCCAGTCCGCAAGAACTTGCCCGGGCTATCGCACCTGATGGTCCTGCAAAGCTGATTGCGAACCGAACACAAGGATCATTCCTCAACAGCTGGATCACATCCCGAGCCGAATCCACACCGGAAACATCAGGTTTTGCCACCAGACAGGAGTGGTTCAAAGCCACACCTAACGACCCAAAACGGCGCATTCTTTGGGCTGAGGCATTGATGAAAAATGGTCGTCATGTCGAGGCTGGAGAATTCGCAGAAGAGATTCTAGTCAAAGACAAAAGCAATGTGCGTGCTGGTCTCATCATGGCTGAAGCACACCGTCTCCAAGGCGAATATGCGAAGTCTGGACTCGAGTACACCGCACTGATCAAACAGAATCCGAAATTGATGCCTGCACTCCTTGGCATGGGGCAGGTCGCTCTCGAAAAGTCGCTTTATCCAATCGCGCTTAGGGTCTACACCGATGCCACGGTGCTCGAGCCGAATAATGCCACGGCTTGGGTAGGGCTAGGACGCGCACACTACAATCAGCGACTAAACTTTGGGGCAGCAGTGGAAGCCTTCGCCCGCGCAAAGAAACTCGCTCCTGAACGGACCGACTTTGCCATTTCGTATGCCAACGCACTCCGCGCCATCTTCCGCTGGGATGAAGCAGAAACGTTGCTTCGGGAGCGACTTAAGGACATCCCGGATGACCCTGAAGCTCACTTCCAACTAGCAACCGTACTTCTTGACTCCAAGCGAAACGAACAACGGGAAGCGGAAGCGGAACGCCTCCTTCGCCGCTCGCTTGAGCTGGAACCGCGTGCAGTGGCTGCGATGGCCCGCCTTGGTAGCCTCCTCGTTCAGCACTCAAACGGCAAAGAGGCAATTCCATACCTCGAAGCTGTTATCGCAGATGACATGTTTCATGTGGCCGCAACAAAAGACCTTGCGACCGCCTACCGGCTAGCTGGCCGACTCAAAGAAGCAAAGGATGCTCAGCAGAGCTTTGCACAGCTCACTGTGTACATGGAAAAACGAAACTTCCTGGATGACCTCCTACGCCGCGAACCGATGAAGGCTGAGCTGCACGATAAACTCGCTGCCCTCCTTGAGTCAGGTGGGGAGACAAACAAGGCAAAGCTTCACCGGGATGCTGCTCTCATGCTGCGCAAAGACCCGAAGAAAGCAAAGCTTGGGCTGCAAGCGCTAAACGATGCTCTGGCATCAACTGAGATTGTCAACGAATCGACCCAAAAAAGGTAGAATTAACGCGTGAAGATAAACGCCCCACTTACCATTACTATCAGCGCTATCGCAGCGGTCGCAGCTGCTGGATGCAACGCGAAAGCGCCCAACACTTCAAGTAATGGTCCTGTGGCGACATCTGATGTTCAGTTCGCAAACGTCACGGAAGCAGCGGGACTCTCCGGATACCAGTGGACTCCGCGGGAAAAGCGACCACTGACAATCCTAGGAACCATCGGCAACGGAGCAGCCTTTCTCGATGTCGATAATGACGACAACCTAGACATCCTTCTGGTCGGAAAGAAAACGACCCTGTTCCGGGGTGATGGCAAAGGCAAGTTTACAGAGGATGCAGCCGCGTTTGGAAACCCGCAAGGCTACTTCCTAGGCTGTGCGGTCGGGGACTACGATAACGATGGCTTTCAGGATGTTTACCTGACTGGCTACCGGGATGGCCGTCTCTACAAGAACATCAACGGGAAAAAGTTCACAGATGTCACCGCAGGGAGTGGACTGACCAAACAGCCTTGGGGAACAAGCGCGAGCTTTGCTGACTTCAACCGGGATGGCCTCCTTGATCTCTACGTGGCAAACTACGCCATTTTCGGTAAGAACGTGATGCCGCAGCTGTGCTCATTTAACGGCATCATGTCCTCCTGCGGCCCCCGCTTTTACGACCCTGAGCGCGGAACACTCTTCATCGCGACAGGGCAAGGAAAATTCTCCGACTTGTCTGTTAAAACGGGAGCAAAGAAAGTGTCCGGTCGTGGCCTCGGGGTTGCAGTCCTTGACTTTGACTTCTCCGGACAAGACAGTATTGCCATTGCAAACGATGAACTTCCAGGTGACCTCCTCAAGAACACCGGGATGAAGTTCACAAACGAAGGTGCAAACTCCGGAACGGCTTATGATGGCGAAGGCCGTGCCCACGGCGGTATGGGCATCGACTGGGGCGACTATGATAACGACGGCAAATCGGACCTTGTTGTCGCTACCTTTAGCCACGAAGTAAAGTCCCTCTACCACAACGAGGGCGGCGGCTTCTTCATCGATAAATCCACCATGACGGGTCTGTCAGATACCGTACAGCCGTTCATCACATTTGGAATCAAGTTCTTTGATGCCAACAACGATGGCTTTGTTGACTTACTGTTATCAAATGGTCACGTGCAGGACAACATCGCGGATGTCGACAAGTCATCGACGTACCCCCAGCCCATCTTCTTCATGCAAAACATGGGTGGAAAGCGCTTCGAAGATCGTAATGCCACCAGCGGAGTCGGCAAGCTGGCACCAATCGTTGGGCGAGGCCTGACGGTAGGTGACTATGACAATGATGGCCTCGTTGATGCACTTGTGGTCGACAGTGAAGGCAAGCCAGTCCTCCTGCACAATGAGTCGAAGAATGCTGGGCACTATGTTCGGTTACGCCTCGAGGGTAACAAGTCCCCCCGGAGCGCACACGGGGCATTGCTTCGCGTCACGCTCCCTGATGGCCAAACGTTGCTACGTCATTGTCAGACAGACGGATCGTACATGAGCGCTTCGGATGTACGTGTGCACATTGGCATAGGTAGCAATACAAGCGTCAAGTCTGTAGAAATCACGTGGCCAAGTGGCACGAAATCGACGATCGCCAATGTCCCTGTAGACACGACATCCACGGTCATCGAAGGCTCATCCACGATACGCTAGGGCATGCGTCCCGGACCTCAAGGTGCCTCTCCCAAAAAGGGGTTGAACAAGCAAACTGTCAAGCGTGTCATCTCACTGTTTGCCGAACATAAGCCAACGCTTGCCACAATCGTCGTGCTGGTATTGGCCAGTGCAGCGACCGGCATCCTTCCTCCGTACTTTTTGAAAAAGATTGTGGATGATGGATTTGGTCCTAGAAA
>JBJTQN010000323.1:0-6320 GCA_046075665.1 Armatimonadota bacterium
GCCCCGGAACGCATCACACGGGAAGCCTGCTACTGGATTGAAGCGCATAAAAACGAGACGTTCTTCTGCTACATCCCGACCACCATCCCGCACCTCGCGCTGCAAGCCCCCCCGGATGCAACAAAGGCTGAGATAGGCAAACATGGCACTGATACGCCTTACACCGGGGCAAAGTCGTACCTGCCAAACCAAAACCCGCGCGCAACCTACGCTGCGATGATCCGGGAGCTCGACAAACATGTCGGACAGGTCGTCGAAACGATCAAGCGCCTCGGACTCGAGAATGACACTATATTTGTATTTACATCCGATAACGGACCGCTCTATGACCAGCTCGGGGGCACAGACACCGACTACTTTGACTCAGCCAATGGGCTGCGTGGACGAAAAGGCTCGATGTACGAAGGTGGCATCCGCGTTCCGGCAATCATCTCGTGGAAGAGACGCATCACCGCCGGCCAATCAACCGACACGCTCTCGGGTTTTGAAGACTGGGTCCCGACGCTGCTTGAGCTCCTCGATGCCTCCGAGGTCATACCCAAAAATATCGATGGTGTAAGCCACGCAAATGAGCTCCTCGGAAACCCAAGTAAGCATAAAAAACGGTTTCTGTACCGGGAGTTTGCGGGTTACGGTGGCTGGCAGGCCGTATGGAATGAACGCTTCAAAGCCGTCCGCGGAAACCTCGACAAAGGCAGCCAGCCATGGGAGCTCTACGACCTGCGGGAAGATCCACGCGAGCTGACAAATGTCGCAGCCAAAGCCCGCCTCGTCGTGTCCGACTTTGATTCGTACGCCAGTAGGCAACACAAGCCAAGCAAAGACTTTCCTCTGAAAGGACTTGGGGATAAGAGTTAGTGGAATTCAAACACATAGACCATGTCGGATGCTAAAAAGTAGGTTTTGACCTCATTAGATTCCACAAGATTTTAGTTGAGTTGAACGAGGAAAATAGCTTTTCGTAAACCGATGAGCGAATAAATCGGCAACACAAGCCAAGCAAAGACTTTCCTCTGAAAGGACTTGGTGATAAGGGCTGATTGCCAGACGTGCAATTGGAACGTGTCACGGAACATTCAATATGCATTAGGCATTTCAGCTCAGGATGTTTTTGTCAATGTTGACCGGCATTCATCCAGCGCACACCGGAAGGAATCCAGCCACCCATTCGGGAATACGAACATCTGATAATTAAACGGGTAACGCACCCGTGGGAGAGAACATTTTATGTGGAGTTTGATCGCCGCTATCACCGCCGCAGCACTGCCCGCCCAGCCTGTTCAGGACGATGTCCCAAACTTCTGGGTCCGCCCTGGCTACAAGGTCACCATCGCCGCTGAGCAACCTGGAACCCGCTTCCTCGAATTCGATGACAAAGGAACCCTATTCATCAGCCGGCCAAATCCAGGCGAGATCCGGGCTTTTGTCGATAAAGACAAAGATGGCGTTTATGAAGCATCCACAGCCTTCGTAACGGGAAAGCCTACCGTCCACGGGATGGCATTCGAAGGTGGCTGGCTTTGGTACTCCCAGTCCGGCGAAATTCACAAGGCGCGCGACACGAATAACGATGGTGTCGCCGATGAAGACATCACTGTCATTAAGGACCTCCCAAATGGAGGCGGGCACTGGTGGCGTGCACTCGAAGTCACTGCAGATGCCATTTACACCGGCATCGGAGATGCGGCAAATGCCAGCGATATGCGCGCAACTGACAGGCAGAAGATTTGGAAGTTCGCCAAGGATGGCACGGGTAAGACACTGGTTGCCGGTGGAATCCGAAACAACGAAAAGCTTCGGATGCGGCCAGGGACCACAGACCTCTGGGGCGTAGACCACGGCTCCGATAAGTTTGGCGATCCCTACGGCGAGACGCCGGGTAACACCCCGATCTCCAACCTCAACCCTACCGATGAGTTCAATCTCTACGCTGGCGGTAAGTTCTATGGTCACCCATTCATCATGGGCTACGGCGTGCCTCGCCCGGAATTCAAGGACATCCCTGACCTGCTGAAAATCGCTGCGGAGACGGTGACTCCAGGCTGGAACTTCCCTGCACACGCTGCATCAAATTCATTCTGCTTTGTGGCAAAGAAGAGCCACTTCCCAGCTGACCACTATGCGGATGCTTTTATCGCGCATCACGGTAATGGCGGCGGCACAACGCTTCGTGCAGGTTACTCGGTAGACCGCCTGTTGTTCGACAAAGAGACGGGTAAGCCTTACGGGATGCTCCCGATTGTCAAGTGCCTCGACAAGGACAACAAGCCACTGGGACGCCCAGTGGACTGTACGGAAGCCCCGGATGGCTCCATCCTGTTCTCGGATGACGCAGCCGGTGTCGTTTATCGTATTAGCTACACGGGTGCGAAGAAGTAGTTTCTTGGGTGCCGCATGGGGATTTCCCTGTGCGGCACTCGCCCTATCACTGCTGACGCGCCCGGTAAATGGGGATAACAATGCCGTGGCATCCATGGATGTACTCCCTCTACGTGGCGCGATAAGCCTCTACGACAAAGCCTGCGTGCGTTGTCACGGCCCGGGTGGTTCGTTCTACGGAAGCGACCTGGGAAAAGGAAAGTCCGCTGCGCAGCTGCGCAAAATGGTGTGGGAGATGTGTATCGCGCAGGGCGGTCTGACGGTTTCACAACGCGAAGTGGATGCAATGACGGCATATCACCGCTCAATCATGCAAAATGAGCCGTTTATCGAGATTACAGCGCTGACATCAACAAAGGTATCCGGTGAGGCTACACCTGAAACAACGTTACAGCTTCATTCAGGCTCAAAGACCGTTCTTGTTCAGCTCACCGACAACCGCTGGTCTGTGGCTATGGATACATTGAAAGCAGCCACCATTACCGCTACACGGAATGGGAAAACGACCCGCTTGCCAGTGAGTTTGGGGAAATTTACCCTCCACCAGCCTTAGTACGGTTAGCGTTTAGTGGATGCCACTTCTGGCGCCGTGTCCAGGTTTGTAACTGTGGGAGCAGCAGGTTGTTGCTGGGTGGTCACGGAGCGCTCCTGACAGCCCTTTATCATCGGCAAAACGATACCTAGCATGACTGCGCCACCGATTGCACCTATCGGTTGCCAGATGCTTGACTGGGCACCTCTTCGAGTAACTGTGGTTTGCTGCGACATCGTACACCCGCTTTGATTATGGTAATGGCTAGATACATTGCAAGTCCTATACCACTTTGTAACCATCAGCAGCCTAACGGGTAATATAAGAGCGTGGGGACTATATGTTTTGCGATCTACCGCCGACAATAGTGCTGTGAAAAGTCCCACCGCTGGGACATTGAACCTTTTGTGTCGCTTGAACGGTCTAAAAAGTATTGGTACAGTTGGGAGTTCAAAGCGAATGTTCACGTCTCGGTTGACCACTGTTATTGCTGGATGTCTGTTCCTCGCGTGCGCAGGACTGGCGGTGCAAACACCTGCGAAAACGACATTTAAAGGTACCGCAAACGCAGATTCTGCCTTCTTTGAAGCAAAGGTTCGGCCCATTCTGACCAAGGAGTGCCTCCCCTGCCACTCACGTAAGGCCGGAGCTGTACAAGGTGGCCTCTCGATGGACACGCGAGCCGATATGCTCATGGGTGCGAGCAAAGGTCCGATTGTCGTCCCAGGTAAACCTAAGGATAGCCTGCTCATTCAGGTTGTCAGACACCTTCATCCAACGCTGAAAATGCCGCCATCCGGCAAGTTGTCTGAAACACAGATCCAGACGCTTGAGGCTTGGATAGCCAAGGGTGCATTCGATCCCCGCGGCTCGCAGCAACAAGTTGTTCGTCCGGAGACGAAAGAGCAAAAAGAGTGGGCCTACCTTAAGCCAGTCCTACCAACCGTGCCAACGGAAACCAATGGTGGCTGGGCATCCCAACCAATTGATCGCTTTATTGCAGCTGCACAGAAGCGTAGCGGTTTGTTACCGGCGCAACAAGCCAATGGGAAGACGCTCCTGCGGCGCATTGCGATGGACATCACCGGAATCTTGCCAACGGCTGCTGAGCTTGATGCCTTTCCGGACAAACCGACGCAAGCGGACATCAAAGGGGCAATAGATTCCTACCTTGCGAGCCAGGAATATGGCAGGCGTTGGGGACGTCATTGGTTGGATGTCGCACGGTATGCCGAATCCAGCGGGAAGGATGCCAATGTCGCGTATCCTGAAGCCTGGCGATATCGCGATTATGTCATCGATAGCCTTAATGCAAACAAACCATACGATGCGTTCATCCGCGAGCAAATTGCCGGAGACCTCCTTCCGGCTGCATCCGATGCGCTAACAGCAAGGCAAACCATCGCAACAGGTTATCTGGCGATTGGAACCAAGTCGCACACGGAGAGAAATACGCGGCAGTTCCGGCTGGATGTCGCCGATGAGCAAATCGATGCTATCGGGCAAGGGATTCTTGGCCTAACAGTCGCCTGTGCCCGGTGTCATGACCATAAGACGGATCCTATTTCGCAGCGCGCGTACTACCAGCTTGCAGGGATCTTCCTCAGTACAGACACCCGTACGGCATCGGCACCCACAAATCAGCAACGTCAAGGGTCGGATGGCATCGCGCTCCCAGCAGATGCATCCGTATATCGCCCAAATGGCCTCACCCCGTTTGAACAACGCTTGCTTACGAACCAAATGTCCGCGCTCGTCCAACAACGGGATGAGCTAATCCAAGCACAGCGCCGCAACCGAACCGCTGGGAATGGTGGCCTTGCGGTGCTGCAAAGTCGCATCAATGTGCTGGAGCATCAACTAAGCCGCTACGATGCATCCGGTCGCCTGAAACCCTTCGCAATGGGAGCGTCCGAAAAAGTAATCCTTGAAGATTGTCCGATTTACGCACGAGGAGAGCGAACCCAGCCTGGGGAGGTCGTACAGCGCGGAATCCCGTCATTCCTTGGGGCATCCACGGAGACAGCTGTTCCCAGAACATCCAGTGGACGCCTACAAGTAGCCGACTGGCTTGTCTCAAAGGACAATCCGCTAACCGCGCGTGTTTTTGTTAACCGCGTTTGGCACTACCTGTTTGGCCGTGGGCTTGTCGCGAGCTGTGACAACTTTGGCGTGACAGGGATGCGCCCCGATCATCCGGAGGTCCTCGATTACCTCGCCATTCGCTTTATGGAAGGTGGATGGAACATTAAGAGCCTGATTCGCGACATTATGCTCACGAAGACCTATCAGCTGGACTCGACGCCGGGAATCAAAGCCGCTCAGATCGATCCGGAAAACATCCAACTTTCGCACCAGCGCGTTCGCCGCATGGATGCCGAAGCAATTCGGGACAATATTCTTGCCGTCAGTGGAGATTTGGATCTGCGGGTTCCGGATGGCTCCCCGATGGTAAAAGTCGATGGCCAGTTTGCAAGACGCCCAGCATTCGACCCACAGACGATGACCATGCCATACCGTTCTGTGTACTTGCCGATTGTGCGTGACACACTCCCGGATGCACTCGCAGTATTCGATATGGCCGAGCCATCACTGGTAACTGGCGTTCGGGAAGAGACTACGATTCCATCCCAGGCCCTCTATCTGCTGAATGCTCCGTTTGTGATTGATGCTGCAATCAAGGCATCCGGCCGGATTCCCATTGCAAGCCGTACACAGGATGAGCGGATCGAGAGCGTATTCCGGATGATACTGGGCAGAATGCCGAGTGCTAACGAAGTGAAGGCAAGCAAGGCATTTTTGGACAGCTTTGTGCCTGAATCACAGGCCAACAGCGGTGTTTACAGCCGCGTTGCCCGCAATGCCGAGCGTGCACGCTGGACGGTTTTCTGCCAGTCTTTGATGGCCACTGTAGAGTTTCGGACGGTTCGGTAAGGAAAGAGGTCTCCCAAATGTCTGATGAAATTCTCCGCCGCACACTGCTGACCCGCCTTGCAGGCGGCTTTGGAACCTTGGCATTTTCTGCATTCGCGACAACCGATGCCTTAGCACAGGCAGCTCTGCGAGCGACCAACAAACAGGTCAATCCGCTGGCGCCCAAGGCTCCACACTTTCCGGCAAAGGCAAAGCATGTCATTTGGCTATGTATGCGCGGTGCGCCAAGTCATGTCGATACGTTTGATTACAAGCCGGAGCTGGAGGAGCGTAACGGGATGCCTGGTCCTGGTCGCCTTGGCCGTGGCGCTAAGCTTCTCAAATCCAAATGGGCATTTGAGCCCAGCGGTGACAGTGGACTTTGGATCAGTGCTCTCTTTCCTGAACTACGTAAACATGCCGACAAAATGTGCCTGATTCGTAGCATGCACACTGATCAACCATCCCATCCACAGGCCTTTGTGCAAATGCACAC
>JBJTQN010000324.1:0-9620 GCA_046075665.1 Armatimonadota bacterium
TGCCCGCTCCACCAGCAGCAGCTTGTCTTGAGAACAAACTGAGGATCATTGCGTTCAACCGTCATCGGTCCATAAGGTGCAAAGAAGTAGTTGGGGTCCATTAGGAACTTCCATGCGGACTCGAAGCCGGCATCGAGCATCCCGAATTGCCACGGGATGTAGCCGTGTTCTTCACGGCCGTGCGGGCTACCCGCGTACTTGCCGGATTGGTAGGTCAGGGTGTGCTTTTTGACGATGTTGCCATCGGCGTCGGTCTCATCGCGCATCGACATCGGGAAGAAGAACTCACGCTTTGGATCCCAGAGGAGCTTTTGGACATTTGCCTTCAGCGATGCGGCTTTGGTCTTATAGGTCTGCGCGGTTGCGGTATGGCCGTTTCGCTCGGCTGCCTGAACGATGGCAAGGGCATCGGCGTACATATAGGCGTTAAACCCTGGGCGATAGCCGTTAGCCCCGCGGAGGATGTCCTTGGTTTGGCGGCTATTGATGTTGAATTCCATGCCATCATCGTGGCCATTTTGCCAGAATAGCCCGACTTCGGGGACAAACTGCCGCTTCTCCCAAGCTTCATAATTCTATTTGAGGTCCGGGAGGAGATCCGGGAGGAGGTTTTCGGCGGGGTGAATGGCATCGACGGCTGCAACGCCATCGGCTAGCCAGCAGCCGTAGTTGCGCGGCTGTGCGCCTGGGGTTCGGAACCAGTATCGGCTGTAGTCGCTGGCGTACTGTGGGTTTCGGAGCCAGCGAAGTTCATAGAGTTGGTGACCAACGGGGCAGCTGATGGCGCCGTATGTTCCGCTCCAGAAGGGTCGATCGATGAACTCGGTGAAGGAGTATCCACTGTTTGGCGAGCCGTAGGTGAGGTGTTTTGTTATTAGCTCCCAGCGGTAGAACCAGGTGGTTACGAGGTCTTTGTCGGGGCAGTCGAAGAACGGGATGTTGGATTTGTACCAATCCCAGTCGCGATTGTCCCACCATGACTGTGAATCGAGCGCTTTTTGCTTGTCGATGAACGGTGTCGTTTCGACAGCGTGGGTTGGCTGATCCCCGAGTGCGCAAAGCCCCAGGATGACACAAAAAGATCGTCGTTGAATCTTAGTTGTCAGCATGGGAACAACCCACCATGCAACGTTTGCAGTATTGGACGATGTGTATGTCGGATTCTGCAGTGAATTTGTCGTACGGGTAGATTCGATATCAGCCATGGTAACGAAGCAAGCGTTTGTTCAAAACAAAAGTCCTGCAGGGGCAGGCTAACGGGCTGGCACAGAGGCCAGCCCCTACGACACGCACATTACAAGCCGTTTGTTCAAAAGGAAAGTTCTGTAGGGCCAGGCTTCCATGCCTGCCCGCGTCAAAGTATCAACGTAGCGTCGAAACGGGCTGGCACAGAGGCCAGCCTCTACGAAACGCTCATTACAGAATGGACATGAAACTTACTGCGTCAGCTCATCCCACACCACGCGCATGTCCTCGCCATAAACATCCGCGCCACCACACGCCTTCGTCCCACTGACATACGGGCGCTTATCCGATGCAAAGCCGGCATCAGGATTTCCAGATTGGTCATCCCGGATGAAATGAAATGCCACACCAGCCCGGTCGGCATCCGTTGTGTTCGCCCCCGTCGCATGCGGAGTTCCATAGCAGAAGAAGATTGCCGTTCCAGCATTGACTTCGAGAGACATCGCTTTGGTTTCATCCGGGTAGCAACGAATATGATGATCACTCTCAAGATCACGTTCATGCTCTAGAGGCGTTGTAAACGCTGCCGGGATGACTTTTAGCGTCCCATTCTCGATGTTTGCATCATGTACAGCCGTCCAAAGCGCAGTGCCAATAAGGGGATCTGCAATCTTGAAGTAGGCATTGTCCTGATGCCAGTTTGTGCCACTTCCGTGTCCGGCAGGTTTTAGGAAAACCTGATCCAAGTGAAGAAGCGATGGCCCTCCAAGCAAAGCCCCGATGGCATTGCCTACTCTGGATGCAAATGGCATCGATTGAAAGAGGCGGGAATGTGGCCACATCGGACACAACTGCAGGTTTTCTCTCGTCTCGGATGTCGTTTTGCCATCTCCATCCGTTGCAACATTACGCAGAAGCCCATTGCTTCGTAGGCGGGCAAGTTCATCCCGCATGTCTGAGACTTCTTCCGCGGTCCAGAAGTCCGGAACGACGAGGTAGCCCTGCTCGCGGAAAAACGCGACCTGGGCGGCGGTGATCATAACGCTCATTTTGAGGTTATTCCCTTCTCCTCATAGAGAGGTGTAATGAGTATGCCATCTATGTCGGAAAATGGGCATCGGTACCACGGCGGACCTGAATAATTGTTTGCACATCGGTGCAATGGATGGCAAAGGCAAACGCTTATCCCTTCATAAGCAATTCGTTTGAAGCATCCACTCTATGGAAGAATCCAACCAATATGCAATCCAAGCTGAACGCGCTCCTATCCACGGGCTTATTCGTAACCATCGGCCTCCTTACCGGATGTGGAGGCGGAACAGGCGAACCGTCCATCGGCACGGATATCAACTATTCGTTCGCCCAAAACACCGATGGCTGGGAAGTTGGTTACTCAGACTACTCAACGTTGACAAAGCCGACGGATGTCGAGCAAGTTCACGCCATCATCCCGATTCCCGGAGCATCCAAAGCGCTCTACATGGGTGGGACAAATCTCTCGGATGATCTCCTCCTCTACACAACGCGCAAGGTTTCAGGTCTGCTTCCAAATGCGACATACACAGGAAGATTCAAGGTGACGTTTGCATCTGATGCGCCCGCAGGCTGCGCCGGCGTCGGGGGCCCGCCCGGTGAAAGCGTTTGGCTTATCGGCGCTGTTTCAGGGACTAAACCGGAAAACAAACAAACCCGCGAAGAATTCCGCTTAAATATTTCACGCGGCAATCAAAGCACCGCCGGTGAGTCATCCGATGTCCTTGGCACCATCGGGGTCAGTGGCATCCCCTGCTCAGATAACCGCCAGGCTGCGATCATGGCCTTAGGACCTGGCAAGTGGATTCCATTCACAACAGATGACACCGGTTCCGCGTGGATTCTCATCGGGCTTGACTCGGGCTATGAGAGCTACTCACGCATCTGGCTACAAAGCATTAAGTTCACATACCAGCCACGGGTGCTTTAATAGGAGTATGTTCATCCCTTTTGCTCTCTGCTTAGCCATCGCCGCATCGAGTATCGCCGCGACACCACGCGAAACATCCAAAGTCGTCCTTATCTCATGGGATGGTGCACCAAACTGGGTCATCCGGGACATGGTCCGGGATGGCAAGCTGCCAGGCCTCTCCCGCATTATGGCGGATGGCTTCCGCACGGATGGAATGCAACCGACCTACCCGAGCAAAACCGCCGTCGGCCACGCATCCATTTTCACCGGCACCTGGCCCGACATCCACGGCGTCAGCAACAACTCCGTCCCGCTTTTGCCAAGAAGTGAAAATGGCCCAGATAAAACCATCCGGGGATTCGATAGCGCAGCGCTGCAAGCTGAGCCTCTGATCGTTACCGCCGCACGCCAAGGAAAGCGCGTCATCAGCCTGTCGAGTACGCAGTCCTATCCAGCGGACAAATGGGTAAAGCAGCTGGCACCTCTCGGGATGGACAAAAAGCTTAGTATTTACTCCGGATTTGAGAGTCAGATTTCAAAAAATACGATGCTGGATGCCAGTCGCTTTAAGCCGGTCAGCCTCTGGAAAGATGTTAGGCATGCGGGTTCAAACCAACCGCTTGGTGCGACCGCTGATGTTGGCGAGACACGTGTAGAGCTCCTCCTGGTGGATGACCCAGCCGATAACACAAACGGCTTTGACACGGTTTTGGTACGCACGGGCGGATCGGGGATCGCACAGGAAGTCAAACCCAAAACCGCATCCGATGCGCTTTCAGCATGGTCCAAACCCATCGCCGTCCGTAAGGGAGAGATGGCTGGGAATACATTTGTCAGGGCATTTACACTGTCACCGGATGCATCCGATGTTGCGATTTTGCTCCGCTCTGCCAATGCGATTAAGGGTCACTCGAGCTCAGCGGAAGAGAGGGACTATCTGGCGACATATACAGGCTTCCACGCGGATGCTTGGTTTGACTTTCAGGATGGACTCCTCGGGACGCCGATTTACGATGGTGGCACAGGCGATGCCGAGGCGCGTGCGGTCGAGCTGGTGCGCTTTGACCTCTCGCTATTGACACGTGGTCTCATGCATATGGCCACGAAGTATAAGCCAGATCTCATCACGCACTACACGCCGCAAATCGACTCCGCCGGGCATACATTAATGGCTTTTCTGGATCCATCTCTGCCCGGGCATGACCCAAAACTTGCCGCGAAAATCCGCCCGTTTTATGAAGAAGTTATAGAGCTTCACGATCAGTGGGTTGGGACTGCCTACGATGCGCTATCAAAAGACTACGCGTTCATTGTCGTGAGCGACCACGGAATGGAAGGGACGAACCGCAAAGTTTACATCAACAAAATCCTGGTGGATGCTGGGCTTGCCGCAGTGGATGCATTCGGCAAGCTTGACACAAAGCGGTCAAAGATCTTCGCACCGGGTTGGGGTGAGTTTGGCTTGGTCGTGAATGACACTACGTGGAAAGGTGGCATTGTGCTCCCTGGTGAGCGCGCTGCGGTAATCGAGGCGGCTACCAATGCGCTTCTCGCGGCACGTGACCCACAAACCGGGACACAGATCATCCGTGGGGTGTTTGATTCTGCTCAAATTCGGCATTTAGGGCTTGGCGGTGTGAACGGCCAGGATGTTTATTTGGACTTTGCAAAGGGTTATGCGCCGAGTAGCTCGATGTCGAAGACGGTTGCAGCGACCATCACCGATCTCGGTGGCAACGGCGTCCATGGTTTCCTCCCGCTGCGCGACAAAATGCAGGCGATTTGCTATGTCGGTGGAAAGGGTGTTAAGGCACGTGGAGAGCTGCGCGGTGTCCGGCAGATAGACATCCACCCAACCGTTTGCGAGCTCCTCGGTATTGCGCCATCAAAGTTTGCGATTGGCAGGTCACTGCTGCACTGAGCGTTCGACAGCTACGTAGAATGGCTGCAGCGACTTTTTAGTCAACACGATGGCTGGTTCAAATCCACCTATTGTATTTACTTTTGTATGCAGATGTAAGTATTTCTGGTATTTCTAAATGTTTGATGACGTGCGTAAGTCGCACATAATGAACGCATACCGATCTGGTGATGTCTCAATGGCGAGCTCATCGGATGGGTTTTAGCCATCGGAATTTTTTCGCAAGTCTGGCCGAAAAGATGCACGGGTTCGCGTCACATTTTCCTCCCAAATTCTGATAAGAGGGTATGGAAAACACTGAGAACAAACCAACATCGGCGGATGCCCTCCTCTCTGCTGCCCGGGATGCAGCAGGCATCGCCGCAAGTCTGACTGGATCAGAGGCAATCAGCGCTTTTTTAGGTACCGCCGTCGCGGATAATGATTTCATACAGGCCAATATTGGTGCTGGCACACTTCTGACATTTGAGTGCTATGAGAAGGTTCGCTCTGCATGGGAGAACAGTCCATTCAGCAACACCTACCTCATCGACACGCGAAATGACACCACGCTTGCCTTGTGGGAACTAAAGGACATCTTGAAGCGAATATGCCAGACGACGACATCGGAAATCGATGGTCAGACAGTTTCCATCACGACATTTCCCTACTCCATTGATGGTACGGACATCGACAAAAATGACTTCGAATATGAGGAAATTGGTGCCCTTGAGACGCGACTCGATGATCTTTTGCGGAGTTACGATGCAGCCGTTCCGTCTAGAGTAACGTCCAGCGGTTGGGCGCGTCTGATTGCATTTCTCGACCAGATCACCTTCCAACTAGCTGTCCTTGATGAGCTCTGCCCAAGTGGCGTCACGGAAACCGAGTCTGAAGATGACGATGACGAGTGGAATGAAGATGAAGATGGCGAAGAAGAGTGGGAAGAGGATGACTCTGACCCGTGGGCCGATGAAAGTGTGGTCGGCTGGGGCGAGGATGTCGAGTGGCGGTTTGGAGGCGAAGCGGATGAAATCGGCACCCTCACGGATGACAATAGGCTGATTGACCCGACCAGCAAACCAGACAATGTCAAATGGGTTTGCTTGACCACGGGGATGTCCAACCGGGAAGCCCTCGAGGAACTTGGAGGCGACTCGGAGCAGGATGGCAGCGTTAGCAGGCAGTTCAACTACGGCATCATCATGCGGTACACCTACAATGGCGATATTGATGACGTTTTGCCCACGGTTGACGCGTGTGATGACGACATCGATAGCATCCTCACAAACTACGTCTCAGCCTGGCAAACCGCGCACAATGAGAGGGGAAACCGCTGCTGGTTTTCGCTTAGCGATGCGTTTCACTGCCTCTATGGCCAAGCGCACCTCTACAAAGCCTATCTCCTGAGGCAACGAAAGGCTGAGCTCGAAGAGACGGCTGTGGATGAGCGCACCGAGAGCGAAGTCGAAGAGCTTGCTGCAATCCCAGCACTCATCGTTGAGCAGGAGGCTGAAGCTGCAAGCTATCTCGCGAGTTATCAGCCAACGTTGGTCCCGTAAGGTGTGACACTTAGAATCGCGCCGCTGTTGATAGGACCATAAATGTGTGGGAACAGGCCATCGGAGTCGGTGGCGGGTTCCCACATCAGCTCTTCAGAGAGGGCATCCGGGTCGAGCTCAACCACCATCAGCTGGCTGTTATCCCCTGGGAAGAACCGTTTGATCACCCCGGGGAGCTGTTCTGCCGTGCAGCAATGGATAAATCCTGCGGCGAGGTTGGCATCATCCAGGATGAACTCTGAGTCCGCCTGGGCATCCAGGCCCTGACGGGAAATGAGATGGTAGATCGACATAATTTGTTAGCTCCGCTTGAACCAAGGTTTGACATCCAAGCTCTTGAACAGGAATGCGTAGACATCCGATGTCTCCTCAATCGCCTTGCTCAGATTGCTGGAGCCATGGCCGGACTTGGTCTCGATCCGAATCAACAGAGGATTCTTGTGGTTTGCCTTTTCTTGCAGCGTGGATGCGTACTTGAATGAGTGTGCCGGGACAACACGGTCATCATGGTCGGCTGTAGTGACCATTGTTGCCGGGTAGACCTGCCCCTTGCGGATGTTGTGGATGGGCGAGAACTTGAGGAGATTCTGAACATCCTTTTTGGACATCTCGCTGGAGCCATACTCCGCCGTCCAGTACTTGCCAGCCGTGAAGAGTTGGTAGCGCAGCATGTCCATCACACCGACCTGCGGGATTGCTGCTGCAAACAGGTCTGGTCGTTGATTGATAACAGCGCCGACGAGGAGCCCGCCATTGGAGCCGCCTTGCAGCGCGAGGCGAGCAGGACGCGTCCACTTGTTGCCGATCAGCCACTCTGCTGCTGCGATACAGTCATCGAAGACATTTTGCTTCTTAAAGCGCATCCCGGCTTCGTGCCACCGCTCGCCGTATTCCGAGCCGCCTCGGAGGTTGACAACGACATAGACGCCTCCCTGCTCCAACCACGCGAGGTTCATCGTGGAGAAGCCCGGGGTCAGTGGGATGTTGAAGCCGCCGTAGCCATACAAGAGCGTAGGGTTGTTGCCATCCAGCTTGGTGCCCCGCTTGGAAACAACAAACATCGGGACCTTGGTGCCATCCTTGGATTTGAAGAAAACCTGCTCAACAGCGTAGTCGGATGGCTTGAAGTCTTTGATGACCGGTGCCTTGAAAACAGTTGACTTTCCAGACTTCAGATCAAAGTGCAACTGGGTACTTGGGTAGTTGTAGGAGGTGAAGCTGTAGTAGATGTGCGTGTCATTCGCATCCCCAGATGTAAACCCTGCACTTCCGATTCCCGGGAGCTTGATGTCGCGGATTTTGCGTCCCTTTTTGTCGAACTGCACAACATTGGATGTGACATTTTTAATGTACGAAACGATGAGGTTGCCCCCGGCGACAGCGATGCCTTCGATGTTTTCTGATCGCTCACTGATGACGACTTTAGCGTTTTTGATAGGCGCTACGTTTGCTGGATCGACTAAGAGAACACGCTGGTTTGGAGCTTTGTGGTTGGTGAGCACCAAAAGGAAGTGTTGGTCGGTGTCGATGACAGTGTATGAATCTTCGGTTATCTCAGGCACGATTGGGATGAAAGCGCCCCGGTTTCCGACTGGGCGGACAAACAGACCATTTCCCCGTTTGCCTGGGTCGCTGGTGTAGAGGACTTCGTATTGTCGATCCTCCGTCATGTCCATTGTTAGCGTTCGGTCAGGGTTTGCCGGATCTTCGTAGACAAGCTCATCGGATTCCTGTGCGGTCCCAACTTTGTGGAAATAGACCTTTTGATCGGTATTTTTCGCGGTCAGCTCTGCGCCTGCGGCAGGCTTTGGATAGCGGGAGTAATAAAAGCCATCATCATTTAGCCAGACCGTCCCAATGCCGAATTTCAGCCACTCAAGCGTCTCGGGCAAAATGGTCCCCGCAGCGACATCCATGACTTTGCAAACATTCCAGTCGGAGCCACCGCTGCTCTGACCAAATGCGGCGTAGCGCCCGTTCTGACTCACGATGAAATCGGTGAGAACCGTGGTGCCATCCGTAGAAAATGTATTTGGATCGAGGAGCATCCGCGGGGTGCCGTCCGGTCCATTCTGAACATACAGAACCGCTTGATTCTGAAGGCCATTGTTACGGTAGAAGTAAACTTTGCCCTTCTTCTGAAAGGCACCTGAATAGCGGGTGTAAGACACCAAGGCCGTGAGGCGATTCTTGATGGCCTTGCGATACGGGATGCTGTTTAGGTAGCTCTCGGTGACTTTGTTTTGGGCATCGACCCAGGCTTTGGTTTCTGCAGAGTTGTCATCCTCAAGCCAGCGGTACGGGTCATCCACTTTGATGCCAAAGTAGGAATCGGTCACATTCTGTTTTCGCGTCTTCGGGTACTTGATGTCCATGATGGTTATTATTTCATTTTATTGAGATGATTTGACGGCTTAGTTGATCAAGTGAGGATTGAATAGGTTTCAAAATGCACGGTGTTCCAAGCAAATGGAATTATAAGTGGGTCACGACAACGAAGCTCCACTCTCTAATAACCAGAATTTTAGCGCCACCACTTGAATTTGTACAGTTGCAGCAATCCTGACAAAAAGGGAAGATGGCACAACATTGAGCAGCTAGGTTCGGAAGACCGACCACAACATGTGCTGTCGGACGGGATGAACACCAGGATGACAACAACGCATAAAACTATCGGATTTGTAATTGCATGTGCGCCAATGATGCTGGCTGGTTGCAAGTCTGCTGGAAAACCCTTGGCAAACGATGTGCCGATTCAGCTGGTAGATATCACCGAAAAAAGTGGGTTGAACCACACGTGGACTGTTGAAGGAAATCGTCCCCTGACGATCCTTCAAACGATAGGTCATGGGGTTGGGATGTTGGATTACAACAGGGATGGAAACCTCGACATCCTCCTAGTGGACGAGCAGCCAAAGCTGTACAAAGGGAACGGAAATGGAACCTTTGATGATGTGACAGGTAGCCTCAATGCTCCTGGCGGTAAGTATTTAGGATGTGCCATCGGTGATATCGACAACGATGGCTT
>JBJTQN010000325.1:0-9863 GCA_046075665.1 Armatimonadota bacterium
GGTTTGACCGGGTTTGGCTTGCCCTCGGGTAGAGCAACCGCCAAACACCTCGGGTTCCGCCCAGCTGTCGTCGATTTCCGGTTCGGGTTCAATGACCACTGCCTCAGCCTTTTCGCCCGAAAGCTCCAACACCGCCGCCAGAACGCTGGCATATGGGCTTTGGCGCTTGAGCAGTGCACTGAAAATGACGCGCACGATGTGAGCGGTTTCAGCCAAAAACTCCCGCGCTTGCTGCAGAGGTTGTGTAGAAGCGAATTCCAACAACACGGGCAAGTGGTCGGGCAACTCTTCAGCACCCAAGTACAAACCCGCCTGTTCATAGGTTTGGATCAGATCGATCATGGCTGGGCCACGGTCGCGGCTGTCGCCATGCACATGCTCAAACAGGTGCAAAGCAGTGCTGCGACCCCGGTCGAACAGCTCAACATACTCTGACTCCACCTGCAAAGAAGGCAAGCTACCGAGTCGCATCAGCAGAGCGTTCAGTTCGTCTTGCCGCTGCGCCGACAGAGCCGCCTCGGATTGCAGGGCATCGGCCATTTCGGTCAAATGGGCACGCAAGTCCGCATCGGGGTAACGCAGCAAGTGCGCCAGTACCCGCAACGTCAGTCGCATGGTTTTAGGGGGTTGGGCAAACCACATGACTCAGCCCTCCACCTTGATGGGAATGGTGCGCTTCTTCTCGCTACCAAACAGGCTGGTTTCTGTCACCCCTTCGGAGCAACCATTACCAAAGCTGAAGCCACAACCGCCACGCACGTTGAACGCGTTTTCGGCGTACTCGCGGTGTGTGCTCGGAATAACGAAACGGTCTTCGTAGTTGGCAATCGCCATTACGTGATACATGTGCTCGACCTGCGCCGTGCTCAAACCCACTTGATCCAACACACTTTGGTTGTGCACACCATCGACATGCTTGGCTCGCTGATACGAACGCATGGCCAACATCCGCTCCAAAGCTTTAATGACCGGCACGTTATCGCCCGCCGTCAGCAAGTTCGCCAAGTACTTCACCGGAATGCGCAACTGGCTCACGTCTGGAATTTCACCGTTCAAACCCAAGTCGCCCGCATTGGCGGCCGCCGTAATAGGCGACAACGGTGGCACATACCACACCATGGGCAACGTGCGGTACTCAGGGTGCAAGGGCAAAGCCACCTTCCACTCCACCGCCATTTTGTACACCGGGCTGTTGCGCGCGGCTTCCATCCAAGCGTCGGGTATGCCGTCGGCACGTGCCTGCGCAATGACTTTCGGGTCATTGGGGTCTAGGAAAATATCCAACTGGGCTCGGTACAAATCGGTTTCGCGCTGGACGCTGGCCGCTTCGGCAATGCGATCGGCATCGTAGAGCAACACACCCAAGTAACGGATGCGCCCCACACAGGTCTCGGAACACACCGTCGGCTGCCCAGCCTCGATGCGCGGGTAGCAGAAGATGCACTTCTCGGCCTTGCCGCTCTTCCAGTTGTAGTAGATCTTCTTGTAGGGGCAACCACTCACGCACATGCGCCAACCGCGGCACTTATCCTGGTCGATGAGCACGATGCCGTCTTCTTCACGCTTGTAGATCGAGCCGCTGGGGCAAGACGCCACACACGCTGGATTGAGGCAGTGCTCGCACAGGCGGGGCAGATACATCATGAAGGTGTTTTCGAACTCCCCCACCATGGCCTTCTGACGGGCTTCAAAGCCGTCGAAGTTGGCATCTTTGCTGCGTTTGGCGAATGCTCCACCCAGAATTTCTTCCCAGTTTGGGCCCCATTCTATCTTCTCCATGCGTGCACCGGTAATCAGCGAACGCGGCCGTGCGGTCGGCGCGTGCTTCATCTCGGGTGCCGAGTGCAGGTGGTCGTAGTCGAAAGTGAAAGGCTCGTAATAGTCGTCGATCTGCGGCAAGTTGGGGTTCGCGAAGATCTTCATCAACAAAGACCATTTGCCACCCTGTTTGGGCACAATCGACCCATCGGCCTTGCGTTCCCAGCCACCATTCCACTTGTCTTGGTTTTCCCACTCTTTGGGGTAACCAATGCCCGGTTTGGATTCCACGTTGTTGAACCACGCGTATTCCACTCCAGGCCGACTGGTCCATACATTTTTACAAGTCACTGAGCAGGTATGACAACCGATGCATTTATCCAGGTTGAGAACCATGCCAATCTGAGCGCGTACTTTCATAGCTTTTACTCCTTGTCTTTCGTTCACGGGCTCAGGGGTTCTCGCCCTGCGATTGATAGGCACGAACCAGATGATCGTCGGCAGGCGTATCCAGCCAATCGACTTTCTTCATTTTCCGAATCACCACAAATTCATCGCGGTTGGTACCGATGGTTCCGTAGTAGTTGAAGCCATAGCTTTGCTGCGCGTAGCCACCAATCATGTGGGTGGGCTTGGTCACAATGCGCGTAACCGAGTTGTGAATGCCACCCCGCACGCCGGTGATTTCGGAGCCCGGAGTGTTGATGATCTTTTCATGTGAGTGATACATCATGCACATGCCGTTGTTCACACGCTGGCTGACCACCGCTCGCCCAGCGACTGCACCGTTGACGTTGAACAACTCGATCCAGTCGTTGTCTTCGATTCCCGCGCTTTTCACGTCGTCTTCCGAGAGCCAAATCACCGTGCCACCGCGATTGAGCGTGAGCATGTGCAGGTTGTCGCTGTACGTGCTGTGAATGCCCCATTTTTGGTGTGGCGTAATGAAGTTCAACACAATCTCTTTGTTGCCATTCGGGCGTTTGCCTTGAATTTCATCGGTGGTTTTCAAGTCAACGGGTGGCCGGTAGCTGCTGAACCCTTCGCCGAATGCAATCATCCAAGGGTGATCTTGGTAGAACTGCTGACGGCCGGTCAGGGTGCGCCATGGAATCAGCTCGTGCACGTTGGTGTAACCCGCGTTGTAGGAGACTTGCTCCGACTCAAGCCCCGACCAAGTGGGCGAGGAAATGATCTTGCGCGGCTGCGACTGGATGTCGCGGAACCGGATTTTCTCGTCTTCACGATGCCGCGCCAGGTGGGTGTGATCGCGACCCGTCTGTTTGCTCAGCGCACCCCAAGCCTTAACAGCCACGTGCCCGTTGGTTTCTGGGGCCAATTGCAAAATCACTTCACAGGCATCGATATCGGAGACGATTTTCGGCATGCCTTGGGTAGGGCCAGCGTCTTGCGTCAAACCATTGAGCTCCCCCAATTGTTTGACTTCAATTTCTGTTTTCCAAGCAATACCCTTGCCACCGTTACCCACTTTGTTCATCAAGGGCCCCAGCGCGGTTAAGCGCTTGTACACATTGGGGTAGTCGCGTTCCACCACCGTGAATTGCGGCGCTGTTTTGCCAGGTATCAGGTCGCACTCGCCTTTTTTCCACTCTTGCACACCAAAGGGCTGAGCCAGCTCGGCTGGGCTGTCGTGCATCAGGGGGGTGAGCACCACTTCTTTCTCTACACCCAAATGGCCAACGCACACCTCACTAAAGGCTTTGGCAAAACCTTTGTAGATTTCCCAATCGCTCTTAGTCTGCCAAACCGGGTCCACCGCCGCGCTCAAGGGGTGAATGAAGGGGTGCATGTCACTGGTATTGAGGTCGTTCTTCTCGTACCAGCTGGCCGTGGGCAGAACGATGTCCGAGTACAAACAGGTGGTGGACATGCGGAAGTCCAAAGTCACCAACAAGTCGAGTTTGCCCTGTGGGGCTTTGTCGTGCCACTTCACTTCTTTGGGTCGAGCGTCGTCTGCACCCAAGTCTTTGCCTTGCACGCCGTTTTTGGCGCCCAACAAATGTTTACAGAAGTATTCGTGGCCCTTGCCACTGGAGCCCAACAAGTTTGAACGCCAGACAAACAGGTTGCGTGGCCAGTTTTGCGGTGCATCTGGGTCTTCACAGCTCATTTCAACCGAACCATCGCGCAAGGCTTCGACCAAATAGTCTTTGGGGTCCATGCCAACCGCGGTCGCATCTTTCACCACTTGCAGCGGGTTGGTTTTGAGTTGTGGCGCACTGGGCAACCACCCCATGCGCTCGGCACGCACGTTGTAGTCGATCATGCTGCCACCGTATTTGGCTTTGTCTGCCAGCGGTGACACCACCTCTTCCAAATCTAGTTTTTCGTAACGCCATTGGTCGGTGTGGGCGTAGAAAAAGCTGGTTGAGTTTTGCTGACGCGGTGGGCGTATCCAGTCCAGCGCAAAGGCCAAAGCCGTCCACCCGGTTTGAGGGCGCAGTTTTTCCTGGCCCACGTAGTGCGCCCAACCACCACCGCTCTGGCCGATGCAACCACACATCATGAGCAGGTTGATCACACCACGGTAGTTCATGTCGGCGTGGTACCAGTGGTTCATGGCCGCACCGATGATAACCATGGACTTGCCATGCGTCTTGTCGGCGTTATCGGCAAACTGGCGCGCCACAGTAATCACTTGGTCGCGAGGCACACCGGTAATGCTTTCTTGCCAAGCTGGGGTGTAAGGAGCGTTGTCATCAAAGCTCTTGGCACCACTGCCCAAGCCTCGGTCAATACCATACTGCGCCACTTGCAAATCAAATACGGTGGCAACCATGGCATAGCGCTCTTCGCCAGCCTTACCCAAACGCAGTTTGACGGCCGGAACTTTGGCGCGATTGACGTCACCCGTGGCAGCATTGGATGGGAAATGCGGCACTTGTTGTCCGCCAAAATAGGGGAAGCCAACATCCACCACTTCGTGCGCCTGTTCGCCATCTTCGATGACTGAGAGCTTGAGCTTCACTTCGTCGCCCGCACGGGCTTCTTTGGCTTCCAAGTTCCACTTGCCTGCATCTTCACGCCCTTCGGGGCCCCAACGGAAACCGATCGATCCATTGGGCAGCACGGCTTGGCCCTCGGTGTCAAACGCCACGGTTTTCCACTCGGGGTTGTTGTCCTGGCCCAGCTTGCCGTTGAAGTCGCTGGCGCGCAAGTAGCGGTCGGGCACCAAGGTGGTGCTGCCATCGGGCAGTGTTTGCTCTTTGAGCATGACCAGCAGAGGCAGGTCGGTGTAGCGGCGTGCGTAATCGTCGAAATAGGTGCTGCGTTTGCCGTTGTCGGGGAAATAAAATTCTTTCAACGCCACATGGCCCATGGCCATCGCCAAGGCGGCATCGGTACCCTGTTTGGGGTGCAACCACAAGTCAGACAACTTGGCCACTTCGGAATAATCTGGGGTTACGGCTACCGTCTTGGTGCCTTTGTAGCGCACCTCGGTGAAGAAGTGGGCATCGGGCGTGCGCGTTTGTGGCACGTTAGAGCCCCATGCAATGATGTAGCTGCTGTTGTACCAATCGGCCGACTCGGGCACATCGGTCTGCTCGCCCCAGATCTGTGGACTGGCGGGAGGTAGATCACAGTACCAGTCGTAGAAACTCATGCACACGCCACCAATCAGCGACAAATAGCGGGAACCAGCCGCGTAGCTGACCATACTCATCGCCGGAATGGGCGAGAAGCCGATCACGCGGTCGGGGCCGTGTTGCTTGATGGTGTACACATTGGCTGCAGCAATGAGCTGGTTCACTTCATCCCAGCTGGAACGCACAAAACCACCCATGCCGCGCACTTGTTGATAATCTTTGCGTGCGGCAGGGTCTTGCTGAATCAGCGCCCACGCATCAACAGGCGATTTCGCCACTTTCAAGGCTGCACGCCAACGTTCGAGCAAGCGGCCACGCACCATGGGGTACTTCACGCGATTGGCGCTGTACAGGTACCAGCTGTAACTAGCCCCACGTGCGCAACCCCTTGGTTCGTGGTTGGGCATGTCCCAGCGGGTGCGAGGGTAGTCGGTCTGCTGGGTTTCCCAAGTGACGATGCCCCCCTTGACGTAGATCTTCCACGAGCAGGAGCCGGTGCAGTTCACGCCGTGAGTGGAGCGAACGATTTTGTCGGCCGCCCAACGGTTGCGATAAGCATCTTCCCAAGTGCGGTCTTCGTTGGTGGTTTGACCATGACCACCGGCAAAGGTTTCCTTGGGAAAATTGAAATGGGTCAGTTTGTCGAGAAAGTGACTCATGGTGTGCGTCCTTCTGAATGAAACAAGTGCAATGTGTTGAAATCAGGCGCCAAACAGGGACCAGGCGCCATACCCGGCAATCAGCAATCCCAATATGAAATTGAGTGGGCGGCTTTTTTCGCCGGCCTGCGGAATGAACAGGGCATCGATGCGCAGGGCTTCGGTGACGCCGGTGCGAACAAACATGCTCAACACCAACAGCACACCGTAAGCAATGGCACCGTAGTGAACGATCTGGTCCATGTGGTTCTCCTAAAAATGGGCGGTATCAGCCGGCTTGGCCCAAATCGACTCGCTTCATGCGTTCCTGCTCGGCCTTGGGCAACTTATCCCACCAAGTGCCGCCTGCATTGCCGTAGTCAAAGCGCTCTGCATTCTTGCGGGTGTAGTTCCACCAGTTGATGAACAGCGAGTACACGTAGAACACAGCACAACCGGCAAAGAAGGCGACCACGGTTCCGGTCTGGCTAATGGAGGTACCGATGAGTGCGTTCCAGACAAACGGCCCGAATGCGGCCCATGCGCCTGTCCAACCCAACATTTGCGCACCCTTGGCAGGTGAATACGCAAACACGATGGGGTACTGGCGGAAGGTGGCGGCGTTGTTGATTCCAGTCATCAGGAAGATCCACAGCATGCCGTACAGAAAGCCACTGAACTGCTCAAGGCTAGTAGGCGTGAGGTAGCCGCCAAAAATCAGGAACACCACACCTACGATCTGCCCCATCGTGGTCCAGTGCATGCCCTTGCTGCCGCCGATTTTGTCGAAGAAACCGCCGGTAGCCACACGAACCAGGCCACCAATCAGCGGGCCCAGGTAGGCGTAGGCTAGCGGGTCGGGGGCGCCTTCAAAACCGCCATACAGCGTGCGAATGAGCATGGGGAACGCGGCCGAGAAGCCTGAGAAGGAAGCGAACGAGCAGATGTAGGTCATCGTGCAGTTCCAGGTGTGGACGTTGGCACGGTTGCGGCTGCTCAAAATCTCGAACTGCCCCATGAAGCCGCGACTGGGCACCTGAACACTGCGCAAGAACACCAGGCACAGCACAAAGGCCAATACCAAGAAAGGAATCCAGATGAAGGCCGCGTTCTGCAACCACAGCGGACGCTGCACCACATTGCGCAGCACCACATTGGTGATGGCACCAGCCTCATTGCGACTCAAGTCCAGACGCAATCCATTGACAGAGCTGACCGATTCAATGGCACCCGCCGCATCGCGCTGCACCTTGGACTCGAACAACTTGACGCCTTCGGCAGCCATCAGGCTGACATTTTTCAGATTGCCATTTTCATCTCGCTCCACCTGAAGTGAGGGCACCAGATCGGCGCGCTTCGCGACCACATCGATCACCACCCCGGCTTCGTTCTTGGTCAACTCAATCGCGTTGTTCACCACATTGGCGCGCGTAAACAACTGCGGGCCACCTACGGCACCGCCAACAACAGCGAAACCGATGATCCATGGCACAGTGAACTGCACCACCGAAATACCGAAGTTACCAATACCTGCCTGCACACCCATGGCCAAGCCCTGCAAGCGCTTGGGGAAGAAAATGCTGGTTGAGGGCATGAAAGACGAGAAATCACCACCACCCATGCCGCACAGGAAGGCAATGATTAGGAAGGTCATGTACGGGGTGCTCAAATCCTGAATGGCAAATCCCAGCCAAATCATGGGAAGCAGCTTGATGATGGTCGAAATACTGACCACTGGGCGGGTACCCCAAACCGGAATGAAGTTCGAGTGAATCAAACGCAAAATACCCGAAGCCAATCCGGGCATTGCTGCCAGCCAGAACAACTGCGTTGTGGTGAACTGAAAGCCAATGGCGGGCATGCGCACCACGACCGCGCTCATGACGAACCAAGTCGCAAACGAGAAGATGAGGGAAAAGGTGGTGATACCGCAGGTGCGCCAGGCCAAAGCCTTACCAGTCTGCTCCCAGAAGACCGGGTCTTCCGGCTTCCAGTTTTCAATTCTTGACATGATTAAAACCTTTCTAGTGTGGGGTGTGGCGGTCTTGAAAACAAACCGCTCGCCCGTTCCATACTGTGCTACGACATGGCATCGGTGAACATCCTTCGGAGGAACGCTTTGTCGGGATGGAACGACCGATGCCCAGGGCGACAGGCCTACTCCCTAAGGAGTAGCCCGCGCCTGGTTTCTTGGCGCGACCCTAGCTTGCTGCCTTGGGTGCAGCGCCTGTTTGCTCCAACTGTTGGATCATGCTGCGCAGCTCATCGATAGAGCCAAAGTTGGCAGTTACCGCAACGCCGTCGCCCTTGTCCACCAATTCGACCTTGGTGCTGCCTTTGAAGACCTGGGCCAGCTGGGCCTGCGCTTGCTTTTTGTAGAGAGCTTCTTCGGCAATCGCCTTGTCCACCGAAGAAATCACGTACTCGTCGCCAAAACCGCCCTCCGGTTCTTTTAGCCACAAGTAGCAGGCCAGCCAACTGATGAAAGCACCGGCCGCAATGATGAAGAAGAAGGTGGATGCGTCCACAAACATGAACACGAACAGGTAGAACACCGCACCGACGTTGCCGTAAGCTCCCGCCATACCGGAAATCTGACCGGTCAGGCGGCGCTTGATCGAAGGCACGATACCAAACGTTGCACCTTCAGCACCCTGCACAAAGAAAGAGCACCCGATGGTAATGGCCACAGCAATAACCAAAGGCCATTTGCTGTCCATCAGGCCCATGAGGAAGAAGCCCAGCGCAATGCCCAGCATGTAGGCCATCATCACGAAGCGGCGGTTGCCGAACCTGTCAGACACCAAGCCACCCATGGGTCGGGCAAACAGGTTCACGAAAGCAAAGCTGGCCGCAATCATGCCTGCCGCCACCACCGACAAACCCCAAGTTTCCTGGAAGAACATGGGCAGCATGGACACCACAGCCAGTTCGGCACCGAAGTTGGCGAAGTAGGTGGTGTTCAGAGCGGCCACCGAACTGAAGGGGTAGCGGTCGTCAGCGGGCACACCGCGCTTGAGAATGGGCAGGTTGACGCGGAACACCTGGTAGAGCTGGTACAGAATGACCACCACAATGGCAAAGTAGCAAGCCCAGGCGGTGATGTCGTCGATGTAACCTGTGCGGTGTGCGCGCCACACCAGAATGCTCAGAATACCGACCAAGGGCACCGTCATGATGGCCAGCATGATGAGGTCTTTGTAACTGGAGACTTCAAGCGCCGCCACTTTGCGCGGTTTTTTGTGCGTGTCTTTGGTTGGCCCATCGGTAATGGCGAACCAGTAAATCACACCGTACACCCCGATCACAATACCCGAGGTGGCAATGGCCCAGCGCCAGCCTTCAGGGCCACCGAACATCGTCAACGCAATGAAGGGCAGCGTCATGGCCGCAGCTGCTGAACCGAAGTTACCCCATCCAGCGGCAAAACCCTCGGCAAAACCGATGCTGCGAGGCGGGAACCACAGAGCAACCATGTGAATAGTCACCACAAAGCTGGCACCAATCGAGCTGAGAATCAAACGCGAAATGAACAACTGTTCCTTGGTGTCACCAAAGGCAAAGAACAGCGCGGGAATGGCCATCAGCACCATGAGCACCGAAAACACCCGACGCGGCCCAAAACGGTCGAGCGCCATGCCCACAAGAATGCGGGCCGGTATGGTGAGTGCCACGTTGGCGATGGCAAACAGGCGTATGTCGTCGCGGGTCAACCAATCAGCCGTGACGAGCATCGAGGACGCCAACGGTGCCATGTTGAACCAGACGTAAAAACACATGAAGAAGGCAATCCAAGTGAGATGGAGCGCCTTGATTTCCGGATTTTTGTACCGAAAGAGATCACTGACTTTCATATTTC
>JBJTQN010000326.1:0-18826 GCA_046075665.1 Armatimonadota bacterium
ATTAAACGATGGGTTATGCTGCGCCTTAGGCGCGATTTGGAGGATCAATGAACATTACGGTACAACAATACGAGCTGGTGTACAATTCGCTCTCCTTCGGCATTGCCGCAATGGGAGCAGCGACGCTCTTTCTTTGGTTGAGCCGCAACATGGTAAACGCCGCATATCGGACAGCAGTTACGATATCTGGCATCGTTACTGTGATTGCGTTCTATCACTATCTACGGATCTTTGAAAGTTGGCACGCCGCATACACGGTCGTCAACGACACGATTACAGCGACCGGCGTAAAGTTTAATGACGCATACCGGTACGTCGACTGGCTCCTGACCGTCCCGCTTCTGCTAATTGAGCTGATCTTGGTCATGAAGTTGTCAGCCGCCGAAACGAACTCGAAGGGCTTAAAGCTTGGCAGTCTTGCAGCAATCATGATTCTTCTTGGGTATCCAGGAGAAGTCGCCTCTGACAATACTACTCGGTGGATCTTCTGGGGGCTTTCAATGCTTCCATTTTTGGTCATCGTCTCCGATCTCTTCGGGGGATTGAAGAAGGCCATTGACAATCAACCCGAGTCTGTTCGTGGGCTGATAAGCAATGCTAGGTTCTTGACGGTTGCGTCTTGGTGCTTTTACCCCGTTGTCTTTGTCTTGCCGATGCTTGGTATGTCGGGTGGTGCAGCCACCGCGGCAGTGCAAGTTGGCTATACCATCGCAGACGTCGTAGCTAAGGCGGTGTTTGGCATCTTCATATACGCCATTGCGGTTAAGAAGTCTGCCGCAGAGGCCGCGGAGTAACGTTGGACCGCTCCACCGATGGTCAGGACGATGAATAAAGTTCGGCTTGTGATCATCGGTGGAGGCTGTGCTGGATTAAGCCTTGCCCGCAGACTGTCTAAGTTCAGCGCAGCACCGCATACAATCGTCATCGAGCCTCGACCGGAGTACGTTGAAGACCGAACCTGGTGTTATTGGAACGGACAAGATTGCACGTGTGACCATCTCATTCAGAAACGTTGGCCGACGGTCTCTGTTTCTAGTGGACAACACACTGCGGTCATCGACCTCAACGAGCGGAACTATCAGTTGCTCCGCTCGTTAGATTTCTATCAAGACAGTCACGCATTGATTGAATCCAGTGACAGAGTCAGCCTCAAGTGTGATGAATCTGTCGTTTCAGTCGTTCGACTGTCCAATGGAGGATGGAGGACGCAAACCACACGCGGGTCATACGAGTCTGACTTCATAATCGATACGCGTCCCTACCGAGCGACAGATCAAAACCCACCTACCTTGTGGCAAACTTTCCTTGGCTTTGAAGTCGAATGTGACGAATCCGTCTTCGAGTCGACAACAGCCAACCTCATGGACTTTGGTGCTGTAGATGGTACCGACATCCCCTTTGTATACATTTTGCCCATCGACGAACAACGTGCCTTGTTCGAGCTCACAATCCTTAGTCCACTGCGACAAGAGTCTTCCGGCATGGTCGCCCCATTGTTAGAGGCTATCCAAGATAAAATTGGCTCCATTCACTTTACGATCGTTCGCGAAGAGTTTGGTGCTATCCCGATGGGCTTGAGCAAAAGTCCAGCGCCAGCCGACCCCACCTACTGTCATGTCGGGATGGCGAACGGCTCAGCGCGGCCGAGCTCGGGATACGCCTTTTGCCGGATCCAGCAATGGGCTGACTCTTGCTGCGAGTCCCTCATGAAAGGTGGCGGACCACTATCGCCGAAAGAGGACACGCGACTTGTTCAGTTTATGGACCGGGTCTTTCTTCAAGTCTTACGTCGTCATCCGGCTCTGGCGCCAGACCTATTTCTAAGGATGTTCAAATGGGTGCCCCCTGCTCGTTTATTACGGTTCCTGTGCGACAATCCATCTCTGATTGACGCACTTTCCATGGTGAGGAGCCTGCCCAAGCTTGTCTTCATCAGAGAGTATTTCAACATCGCAGTCGAACCTTTTGTACACTCTCGTACGATGACATGCTCTCGATAGCCTGGCAACGGCGAGCGTTCTTGGCTGTAGCGGCGATGTGCCTCGTGTGGGGATTGTTCATCCCTAGGCTAAGTTCAAGCGTCGAGACTGTCATTACTGGAGTGCTGATCCTGTTCCTTGGAGTCCCTCACGGTGCGTTGGATCTTCTCTACCTCCGAAAAGTACTTGGTATCAAATCGCCACTTACGCTTGGGCTTTCCATGCTGGCCTATTGTTCCATCGCCGGACTGGTATTCGCCCTTTGGAAACTGAGTCCCCTTCTCTTCCTGCTGTTCTTTCTCTTGGCGGCTGCCTTGCACTTCAGTGGAGACCTCGAAAAAGCTCATTCAATTACGCGGGCGACGGTTGGGATTGGCGTGATCGTCTGGCCGAGCCTTTTTCACGGCGATGAGCTGACCAACCTTTACTCGCTTCTCACTAACCAGACCACAGCAGAGTCGGTCGTGAGGATATCGTATGTCCTCGCATTGTTGTGCCTAGGACTCGTACTCGTGGGCCTCTTTCTCGAACTTCGCCGACAGCGCACCGCAGAAGCGGGCGAAATGTGCGCCGCCATGCTGCTTGCTTTGGTCGCACCGCCCTTGGTGGCGTTCGCCTGCTACTTCTGCTTCATGCATAGTGCCCGACACATTGTGCGCACGAGTCAGCTGATCCCACTTGCGCGGAGGGCGTTTGTGCTGGAATGCGTCGCGCCCATGGTCGCGGTGCTTATCATCGCCATCATGGGGTGGAAAATACAGAGTCACCTTTCTCTAGATGCACGGGTCATCCAGACTCTGTTCGTCCTGCTTGCCGCCCTTACCGCCCCACACATGGTGATTGTCGAGCCAATCCGCTTCCATGGATGGAAAACGGCCGGGGAGAAAAGCAGCACATGAGTACCTGCACAAGGTTCAGTATGCCAATCACACCTACTCGTTGGTTCCGGTGGGGCTTGCTCGTTACTTCAAAGGCCATCAACTGACTTTCACGACCTAACCGCTGATGCTTCTCCAAAAGCTTGTACGGAAGGCATGACCAGCCTGAGGTTATGGCAGCTTCAAGAGAGACCACGCGCAGGACAATGCGATACACATGGCTGCGCTTTTCGCCAACTACGGTCGTAGAATCCGTATCTGGATGAACATCACCTTGCGCGCATGGTCGGCCACCTCGACAAGGTTGGTCAAATTCCGAAGTTGATGGACTAGCTGGGTCCCACTGCCCATTATGGCAAGCCTAGTTGAACCAACCCACGCGATAGCAGAATTCGCGCTCATCGACCGCTGAGACCGACGTACAGCAAGAGCGGTTTCACTTGCAAGTCAACTATCTGTCCACACTTGGCAATGCTGCATTCCATACCCCTTGTGTCGACGGACGTTAGAGCGTATCGAGCGGAGAAACGTCAAATGCAGTGCAGAAAAGCGCATCATTCTGACCGAGAAACGACCGTAACTTGTACCAGAGATCGGCACGAGGTCTACTAAATGTGCAATGAATAAGGACGGCCTCTACTCCCAGATGCGCCGAAACAACCAACTCATATCCGAACCAAAATCCATTTTTGTTCAGCGGGTCACAGGTTCGAGTCCTTTACGACCCATCCACATTTTTAGGATGTAGAAGCCCCTCTTCGGAGGTGCTTTTTTTAGTGTCTGGATGACGGCTTACCACAATACTTACCACAACTGTGGCACTTCAGGATTTTCCGAATCAGCGGGTCAGGGGTAGAGTGGCACTATGGAAGCCTTTACAAACCGAGCTGACACACACCGTGTTATGTTGAACAATCCGTCGCTCCGACGTGAAACGCCTATCCGTGAACGTACCGCGAACCGCACCTTCCCTTCCATCTTTCAAGCCTGGAACGCGGCGGAAATCCCGGGAGAGGAAAAGTGGACAAGCGTCGCCCGACATGACATCGTCTTTCATGCCCCAGACTTCTTCGGGCTCCGCTGGAATCACGCATTTCCTGGTCTCGCGACATCGTTTACACAAGAGAGCATCGCAGCCGCAAAATCCACTCGTAAGCGGCTCCTCGAGCGTAACCCGAATGTCGTGCTGCTCGCCGAGCTCCGCTACAGGGATGCACACCGCTCTCACCTCCCGGATGGCCACCATTGGTGGTTGACAAGGAATGGCAAACCGGTCGTTGGGTGGGAGGAAGGCGGCTACTTTCTCATCGATTACACGCAAGCTGTGCTTCGTGACCATATAGCCAAACAGGCGAAAGCCCTCATCAACACTGGTGTCATGGATGGCATCATGCTGGAC
Organism: Armatimonadota bacterium; assembly: GCA_046075665.1. Classification (GTDB taxonomy): domain Bacteria; phylum Armatimonadota; class Armatimonadia; order Armatimonadales; family Armatimonadaceae; genus CAIRTT01. Next base: position 4,257 of record JBJTQN010000326.1, read on the forward strand.
TGGTGGGATGACGACGACGACCGCATCGCGCTCCTCAACAGTATCCGTCAGTACATTGGTGATGCTGCACTCATTCTTGTCAATGCCAATGACCGAAAAGTCCCCCGCTCCGCGAAGCTCATCAATGGACTGTTTATGGAGTGCTACAAGTCGGCAGGTCCGGATGACTGGAAACGCATCACCGAAACACTCAGCTGGGCGGAAGCGAGTGTGCGCCAGCCACGCATTAACTGTCTTGAGACCTGGCACCAAAAATCCCGGGCGGATGTTGCACTGATGCGTGCAACGACGACGCTTGCACTGACGATGTCGGATGGCTATTGCCTGTTCTCAGATCCAAACCCACTCCCGACGCCGGATCATCTCCATGACTGGTATCCGTTTTGGGATTGTGACCTAGGCAAACCCTTGGAAAAGGGGCGCCGTTCACCGGATGGCAGCTTTCAAAGACGCTTTACAAATGGCATCGCGGTACACAATCCCCCTGGAAATAGAGCCATCGTGATGTCGTTCTCAACACCCCATCAGGCGGCATCCACAGGTGTGATTGCCAAGCGATTTACACTTGATGCTGGCGATGGCGACATCTTTATCCCATCTAAGCACGAGAGACCTTAGAGAGCGTTCTGTTCCTCAGGAAACACTTCCACTTCCCAGCCATCGTAGAAACCATTCGTTTCCGCCATGATCGCACTGAACTCCGTTCGCAGCTCACTGATGATGTAGCAGTCAACGACCATTACTTTGGTTGCGGATACCAGCCACTCTGACTTCTTGAACAACCTCACGACGATGTTTGGCTTCATTTCGGTGACTTCACACGCGTAGTCATCATGGGTCAGCCTCGCGGCAACGCTTTCCGCTGATGATTCATTATCAAAGACGAAATGAAAGCGTACTTCGCGTGGGCGCCCAAGGTCGATTCCTAGCTCAATCAGCTCATCAATAAGGGCATTATCTGCCTCGCGGTCATCCATACCATCCGCCTCCCACAGCATGCTCATCCAATCGCGGAGTCACATCCAAACAATAACCGCCCTATCGCCTCATCGCTATACTTTTGTACGTCCAGAAGTAATGGGTTTACACACATGGCATAGACGCGTACATTACAGGCATGCAAACTCAACTGGAAATGACGCGTAGTGCCGTAACGGCTCTGGAACAAGCCGACCGCAATCTCAACACAACGTATAAACAGCTGCTCGGCAAGCTTGACAAGCAAAGCAAGGCGAAGTTGCTGACGGCACAGCGAGCGTGGCTGGCGTACCGGGATGCCGATGCACTGTTGACTGGCGATATTGATGCTCGCGGCGGGTCGATGCAAGGGATGCTGGTCGCGCTTCGTAAGCGTGAGCTGACGATTTCCCGCACCGCTGACTTCAAGCGGATGATAGAGCACATCGCGGGGAGATAACGATGCCAGAAGGCCCCGCGCTCTACAAAACCTGCGATTACAACGCTCCGCTGTCAAGCGATGCCATCGACTGGATTATCACTGCATTACGACAAAGCGAGTCCGCAAACATCGTAGACCTCGGCTGTGGCTGGGGGCAGCTCCTTGGGGACCTTGTGGTCGCCTTCCCCACAATCACAGCAACGGGTTTCGACACAGACCCGGATCTGATTACGCAGGCTCAATCAATTGTATGCAGTCGTGGCATCGAACGTCGGGCTACTTTTCGCGTTGCAGACTGTACAACCGTGACATGCACAGCCGATGTTGTCATCTGTATGGGTTCAACCCATGCCTGGGAATCGCTTGATTCAGCCCTCGCCGCGTTTCACACGCTACTCCAACAAAATGGAAAGGTCATTGTGGGGGTGCCGTTCTGGGAAAATCCACCATCCGATGCCGCATGCGCAGCCCTAGGAATGTCGCCCGCAGACTTGCCAACGTACGAAAGCCTTCTTTCATCTATTACTGTGGCAGGCTTTGAAGTTCAAGGGTTTCGGGCATCCACACTTGCGGAATGGGATGCCTTTGAAACCGCATGGTGCGCATCTAGAATTGTTTGGCTGCGGGATAACCCAACCCACCCCGACCACACTCGGTTTTCAGACCAGCTGATAAAGCACAGGACGATGTGGCTGGATGGCTACCGCAAACAGCTTGGCTTCACGGTTATAATTGCCAGCAAGCACGCTTGACCTAGCGGACGCTAATCCAATCGAGGTCGATGCCTTCGGCGTACAGCCGTTCCTGTAGTTGCCCGACGTGGATGCCAAGGTGGCGGAGGTTCAGGAGGACATGATCCAGTTTTGGGATGTTGTACCAGTGAAATCCGGATGTCTGCGCATCGAGATCGATGGCTGTGAGCCGTTCGGTCACTGACTCTGAAATTTCCTTGATGTAGTTGGTCAAATCAGCCTTTGAAAATGCATCCACTGGCGTGTTATCTTTCCCCCACAGGGATGCAGCTTCATCGATGTGCTTTTCCCACGCCACAAAGTCGTGCTCGGTTGGCATCAGGTAGAGATGTGTATAAAACGCGGCGTGGTATGCGATACGCCAAAATGGACGCTCAGGACCGCCACTTACCCAGATTGCATCCGGGCAGCGTTCCACACATTGAAGCAGCATCGCGAGGGTCGCGCGGTACTGGCCGGCGAGAGCAGATTTGAATTCCATGTAGCGTGTTACCCGAAAAATCCATCATGTGGTTCCGTGTTTTGGTTGATGTACGATGTCAATGTTATGCAAGACGAAACCATTCCACATCCTCCAATTGTTGCGTGCCGGCTTTGATAGTGCCCGTGCGGCACTGCTTGCCGAAGAGAAGTGGCTTACAAAGCAGAAGGACCGCATTAATGCGCTCCGCCGCCGCTTGCCGATGGTAAAGATGGAAAAGGACTACCGCTTTCAGGGACCTTATGGCGAGATGTCGTTCGCAGATCTCTTTGATGGCACACATCAGCTGATCATTTATCACTTTATGTTTGGGCCAGACTGGGAAAAGGGTTGTCCAGTATGTACGGGCTATATGAAAGAGCTCGGCGATCTCTCAAAGCTTAAAAACTGGGATGCCCGATTTGTCACGGTTGGCCGTGCCCCGTATGAAAAGTTAGCGGCGCACCGCGAGGCGACGGGCTGTCACATCCCGTTTTACTCATCCTTTGGAAGCGATTTCAATTACGATTTTGAAGTCTCCGATGAGCGTGGTGAGGGTCAGGGTATCAGCGTATTCTTCCGTATCGGAGAGGATGTTTATCTGACCTACTACACCCGTCAGCGTGGTGTGGAGGGTCTTGTTAGCTACGATGCGTTGTTGGATATCACGCCGTATGGCCGCCAGCAGGATTTTGAGGACTCGCCTCCGGGGTGGCCGCAACGCCCGACTTATGGGTAGTGACAGATCCCTCCAGCCATGCCAACCAGCGGTTTGGAGGGTTTACTTTTTTCTTTTGTGAGACCCAGAGTTCGGACTCCCCTCCCGGGTGGCCGTAACGCCCGACTTACGGGTAGTGAGAGATCCCTCCAGCCGACACGCTTGGAGGGATTTTGTATTTTTAGGGGATGCCCCATCATCGTGGATTTCACATTCATCCATAGTGGGAAACTTGTAAGCCTATTTATATCCATCCGGGCTTGTGTAAGACTTGCCAAATGTCTCTTTATAGACATTGACGGCTTCATCCTCGGATGGCAACCGCAGCGTGTCCGTAAACCGGTTCATAAACGCGAAGCGACACACCTGATAGAGGACATCGTATGCGAGCGCACCTGGGAAGTGCACTGCAAGCGCTGCTCGATCCGCCTCGGTTATCCCCGCCGGGTTTGATGTAAGCTTGCGAGCAAACACCACCGCTGCACGTTCATCTTGGCTGAGCGCAGCATCGGATTTTTCAAGCGCAACCAGCTTTGCGACATCCACACCCTGACGGCGTAGTCCTGAGATTTGGTGAAGTACACAATAGCGACAGCCATTCAGCTTTGAGACGGCAAGACTGACCTGAAGAAGCGTGCTCCGCGGAACAGAATTCGGTCGCGGCGGTTGTTGTTTACCTGACCACGCCTGATAGATGTCCGGAACGTGGACCATTGCGCGGACGGAGTTTGGGATACCGACGCCGAGGGAGTTACCGGGTGCCCCGGGAGCCCAGCGGTCAATGATAACTTGTCCTGCACCGAGTTCGGCATCGGATGCCAGAGCAACACGTGCGGCTGTGAGATGATTGGTGACCGGCGCCGGCAAGGATGGCTTTGTCGTTTTCATCCACGCCTCCGGTTGTACGCCAAGCCCTTGAACCAACCGCACGAAAAAGTTCAGAAAGCAAACAACCATGGTCAGTTCAATGATTTGAGAATCGTTGAACTGCTGGCGCGCGGCCATGAACTGTGGGTCTTTGATTCCATGAGCATCCGCTGTCAGGTTTCGTGCGTAGGCGAGAGCCGCTGAAGTGCGCGCATCAGTAGATGTCCCTGCAGCGGCAGCCAGACGTTGAAAATGTGCGATTGCATAGGGAGACCCCAGCTGCTTTGCGGTTTGCACCGCCATCGCGAGCTTGACTGTAGATGGGAGTGTGCCTCCAAAGTGGACTGTTCTGACCAGCTTTGCCAGGGATGCGGCAGAGTCAGGATTTGCATTCGCTGCTGCAAGGATATAAGCCGGTATGCGTCCTTGTGTTTCAAGGACGTCGGCATTGATACCGGTGAGCGACTGCGCCAGTGGAAACGTGGGTGATTGGATGTTTTCCATGCAAATGAAGATACCGACCGCTGCAGTTTGGATGCTCACCCGTATCCCTGTGGTCAACATCCGGTATCCCTGTTTTCAGTTGTCACACCATTGAAAATGCCATTCTGCAGTGTCTAGAGTAGCACCATGAATACGAAGTCCCGGCAGAACACTGCCTTTACCTTGATAGAACTTCTTGTCGTCATTGCCATTATCGCTATCCTTGCAGCCATCCTCTTCCCAGTCTTTGCACAAGCACGTGCGAAAGCTCGCCAGACCGCTTGTTTGTCCAACCTGAAGCAAATTGGGACATCGTTGATGCTCTACACCCAGGACTACGATGAGGTCCTTCCGGGGAACACAACGCTAGGAAATGGCGTCACGGATTCCCGCTGGCCGGATGCGGCAACGGCGCACTCGGCGGGCCTAAGTGAGCCTCTCGGCTGGATGCAGCCTTTCAATCCAGCGAATGTTGGAACATACCGCATTTGGGCGCGTGATCTGCAGCCATATGTGAAGAACATCCAGCTCTTCCGCTGCCCGGAAGCAAAGCCGCGTTCCGCGGATGGAACCTGTACCCCGGCAGCCAATACCTGTGAGGTTAATGTGCCAGGAGCAGGAAATGGAACCTACCTGCTGAATGGAATTGCAGCATCCAAGTCCTTGGCAGCCATCACACTACCAGCAGACACAATCTTCACGCATGAAGTCCGTAACTACAACCGTGTCGCGCAGGAGAAGCCGCGTCAGGTTTTATCAACTGGCCTGTATACAAACTTTAGCAATCCGTATTACAACTTCAACCACAATGGCGGCAGCAACTTGCTGTTCTGTGATGGCCATGCAAAGTGGCAACGGCGTGATTCGATTCGCTTTGCACAGTTTGGAGCATCACCAGAGAACAATCCGGGCTTGCCAGTGAAACTTGGATCCACGGATGCTGAGCTGCAGGCACAGAATGTGATGCAGTTCAGAGCCGATTTCTAGGTCGATATTGATGGTATTTGCATAAACATGACTTGGCTCACGTTGCCTCAAGTAAGGCTCTGAAGCGACCAATGTCCCGAATGTAGTCTGACTCATCGTAGTGCTCGGAGCTCATCACGAGCACTACGGTGCCAGGCGTATGGTTGTATTGTTCCGACCAGGTCATCGGCGGAATGTAGATGCCATCCGAGTCTTGTGTCAACAACGTTTCCATCGTTTCGTTTTTCGAGATAGTGGTAACGTTAACACTTCCAGAAGCGCATTTGATGAATTGGTGGAGCTGATGATGAGCATGACCACCCCTCCGTGCGACCAGTGGAACATCCACCGTATAAACCACGCTTCGTACATCGAATGGGATGTGGATGCCAGCCTCGAGACAAACTAATGTCCCACGATCATCCGTATACCTTCTCGGAGACTGATAACTCATCAATGGCATTAACAACCTCGTCCCTTCCATGTCTTTATAGCGTTGATGACAGTATATACCGACTCATCTGATAGACCTGGATAACAAGGAAGCGACACGAGTTGGCTGGTATTCGCTTCGGTAACCGGCAGACGAACATCGGGCAGATTGTATGCAGATTGTCGATAATCCGGGACGGGATAGTGGATGTCCGACATGATCTCGTTTTCGGAAAGATGCGCACGCAGTTCATCCCGTAGCGGCGTCCGTGCAACATAGAGATGTGCAACGTAATCCATTGCGTTACTTGAAATGCGTGGGCAGCGCAGGATTCCCGCAAGGCCCTTTGTGTACAGCTGCGCGATTTCTCGCCGTCGATTATTCCAGCCAGCAAGAACCGGTAATTTTCGCGTCAGAATAGCTGCCTGCACGGGATCAAGGCGACTGTTCATGCCACGCGGAACATCAACTATGTACTTGGAGCGCCAGCCGTATTGCTTGATGGCCATCACATTTGCGGCAAGTTCCGGGGAGTTACAGCAAAGCGCTCCGCCATCCCCGTACGCCCCAAGGTTTTTCGTTGGGTAAAAGCTGAAACACGCAATATCTCCGAAGCTTCCAGCCATGGATCCATTCGCGTCCGATGCACCGCATGCCTGTGCACAGTCTTCGACTAGCGCGACACCGTATATACGGCAGAGTGACTGGATGGCAGTGATATCCGCCAGCTGCCCATACAGGTGGGTGACGATTACGGCCTTGATAGAGTGATGTTTCAGGACATCCTCGAGTGCAGCTGGGCACATGCAGAGAGATGCATCATCGACATCAACATAAACCGGTACTGCCCCAACCGTATGCACAGCGGATGAGCCATAAAAGCCAGCATTTGCTACCAGTGCAATCTCATCACTTTGAGCACAATGCAGGGCTTTTAACGCGAGGATAAGTGCATCTGTGCCCGATGCGCATGAAACGCAGTGCTCAACTCCCAGTAATTGTGCAAATGCACGCTCAAATTCTCGCACGAAGGTGCCGGCTTCGTACCAGGAAACAGCTGCAACATCGGACATCGCCCCAACCAGCAGATCAGCCGGATTTGTTGCAGATTTGTCATACATCGGGATTTGTGGAGACATTGCTACGCTTTCCCGTCGATGGCTGTCCGTAGAAATGCATCCGATTCTACGGTGGGTGCTTCACGTCGGATCGGGATAATCAGAGAACAGAGGATCATTCCGGCAACAGTCAGTGCTTCAACAACAAATGCAATCAAGAGAAGAACTGGTTGCTTGGTGAACTGAATCCTTTTCGACCATGCGTAGAGGTAGTCGCTGATAGCCATTTGCCGTGTGGATGAATCCAGCATCAGTGGTCGAAGGACACGTAGCAGCTTTCGCGTGTCAACCCAACCTGGGTGTGTCTGCGTGTACTTTCTAAGTAGGATTGCACGCGCCCGTTGATCCCGCACCAGGTTAAATACATCGGCTACAGCTAACCAAACCGCCGTTGACCATGGGTCATCCGTACTGAGGTGATACGTAACGACGGTGTGCCCGGACAATATGACAGCTCCCAGGCCTGCTTCAAGAATCGACAGCTGAATAGCTACGTGTGGTGCGACTGTATTTAGGTTGATGTAGGCTTTTCGCAGGACAGCTCGTGCTGCTGTGACGCGGAAGACACCCGTAGAGCTGAGCACTAGGTTGGGCATAAAATCCAACTTTTCGGCGAGGTCGGCGGTAGTACTACAATAGACATCAAGATCAGCTGGGCGTCGAAGCTCATCCGGAATTGCAGTGGATTGCATATTTATATACGCAGCCGTGGGGTTACGAGCGATTACATCCAAAATGCCAGCAACCGCATCCGGTTCTACCGGATCATCATCCATCAATGTCCAGACCCAAGGAGTAGCGACGAGCTCAAAGCAGCGGGTTACATTTGCGCCAGCACCGACATTGGTGATGTTACGTATGACCCGAATCGATGCATCAGGATGATTGGCTCTCACCCAGTCAACAAGGTTGTGGGTGTTGTCTGTGGATGCATTATCAATGACAAGAACGCAGACAGCTGCTGTGAGCTGTGGAACCAGTCTTGTGATGTTGGAGCACACCGCTTCAAAGCGATTGTAGGTTGGGATAGCGATTGTTAGAATTGGTGAACACATATTGTCTGCTTTTCCCATCGAACGCACGGGTTGAACTTTTCCATGCAAGAGCCGGGCCATGTAAGCAGTTACATGTATTCGCAACGAGTAATTTAACAATGGTTCAGTGGCATGCTAGTTGCGCGCATGGGGCTGTGTATGCCACTAACAGCAACCTACATTTGCCGTGTTTGCAAAGCTCAGCGTGTCACGCTGCTGGGGACCTTTTCCGATGTGCCTCTCCCTGATGGCTCCCAGCCAGAGCTGTCCTGTGAACTCGCAGAGCTTGTGATTGGCTATTGTCCAGACTGCAAGATGGTTCAAAGGATTGGTGATACCGACCTGTCAGACTACTACCAAGGTTTTGCCTACACCGTTGGTGGAAGTCCATTTGTCAGACGTTTTGTGAATGCACTTGCAGAGGTTGTTGTTAACACATTCGCGATTCGAGACCGGAAAAAGCCGATTCGCGTTCTTGACATTGGGTGTAATTCAGGCGAACAGTTGATGGCGTTTCGGGACCTAGGGTGTGATGTCATCGGTGTAGAGCCTTCGGGCGCACTGGCGATGCTTGCAGCTGGACGCGGTATTTCTGTGATGAACGCTGAATTCGATTCTGACCTTGCCGAAACTCTGTACGGCGAACATGGCCACATGGATGTAGTCATCAGCACATTTACACTTGATCAAGTTGATGACCCGGCAGATTTCTTAAAGGGTGTTAAAAAGCTCTTAGATCCGGAATCGGGACGTGTAGTCCTAGAGGTTCATGATGTCAATATCACCTATGCCAGCGCAGAAATCGCGCTCTTTGACCGGGAGCATAGCATCTATCCGGATTGTGACAGCCTTGCGACGTTGCTCAACCTAGCCGGGCTTGAGGTCATCGAAACCAACTTCCTCCCAGCTACGCTCTGTCGCGAAAACTCTCTTCTGGTTATGGCAAAGCAGGCTATTAACGCATCGCAAGCAGCAGTCCCAAGCAAATCATCCTGCGACCTGGATGGCCATTTAGAAGCATTTGCCCTCCTCGAATCTGGCATCCAGAATCTCGCTGACTTTCTGGATGACTGTATTGCCAGGGGTCTTCGGATCGCGGGCTACGGAGCCGGCTACAGAGGCACGATGTATTGTTCGCTTGTTCCTAATGCAAGTGGTTTTTCCTACTTTGTCGATGGTAATACATCTCTGCACGGCTCCCGGATGCCGAAATCCTGCATCCCGGTCTATCCACCAGAGCAGCTTTTCAGCAACCCTGTCGATTATGTTGTTGTGTTCAGTCACGGCTACCTTATGGAAATTCAGGCAAATTGCCAATCGCTTGGATATCCGGAAAGTTCCATTGTTTCGCTTCCAAGAATACTCTCGGGCGATGTTCAATGCGTCGATATCGGGGCTGTTCAAAGCAATCAACGCAGGGATTTGACGGAGTAACAGAGAACTCAATCCGCAAAGGCAAGGAGGCCTTAACGGATGGCAATGGGAGCCCGCAAGCGGATTGCATTTCTAGGAACGGTCATCTTTGAGCACTCGCACTCGCAACATTTTCTTGATCGCCTTCACCTTGGTTACAACTGGAATGGTGCTTGGCAGGATCCCAGGGTCGATATCGCATCCGTGTATATTGCTCAATTCCCAAGCAATGACATCGGACGCCAGCGACTCGCAAAGTACGGCTATCGAAATTCTGCATCCATTGCTGATGCGCTGACACTGGGCACAGGGAAGCTTGCCGTGGATGGCGTCGTGATCATCGCAGAGCATGGCGATTACCCAAACAACGCGATGGGACAAAAGCTCTATCCACGCTATGACTGGTTCAAGCAAGTCATCGATGTCTTTGAAAAGTCAGGACGAAGCGTCCCGGTGTTCAATGACAAGCACTTATCCACCAACTGGTCAGAGTGCGCCGAAATGGTTGCGGATAGCCACAGGTTGAAGTTCAAGTTTTTAGCCGGGTCATCACTGCCGGTGACACGCCGGATGCCAGCGATTGACATGCCCCACGGCGTTCCGCTCAGCGAGAGCGTCTGCGTTGGGTATGGCGGTGTGGACAGCTATGACTTTCATGCGCTTGAGACCGCGCAATGTATGTCCGAGCGTCGACGAGGCGGCGAGACGGGCATCCGAAGCTGCATCGCTTTGAAAGGGAAAGCGCTATGGGATTACCTTTCCCGGACGGACCGTGCGGATACGCGTAAGCTGATGGTCGCGGCGCTCACGCGCAGCCATAACCTCCCTGTGGATGGCGGCTATATGACTGGCAAAGTGACCTACGAATGGGCTCGAACGGCGATGCCCGAGAGCACAGGTTACTTTTACGAGCACAATGATGATTTCCGTACATCGATGTTTTTGATGCCCATCTCCGATTTCAACTACGCAGGCATGCGGAGCGATACGCGGGAGGTTGTCTCAACGCAAATGTATTTGCCGATGCCAACGCGCGGGTCGATGACGGCGGACTTTTTCAATCCACTAACACGGCATATCGAAGATGTTGTTATGGAGAAGCCTCTCCCCTATCCGCCAGAGCGGACATTGTTGACATCTGGGATGACGCTTGCCGCGGTCGAATCACTTTACAAAGCCGGCGCCGTCGTCGAAACGCCTCAAATGAACGTTAGCTACAAGGTCGCTAAAGCATCCACTTACTGGAAGGACTGACAGAGACCATGATGACGACTCCAGATGACAAGCGTCCGCCACGCGATGGAAAACGCGACTATTACCCATGGATGGCGGTGCTCCTTCTGTGGTGCATTTGCTTTTTCAACTATGCCGACCGGCTCGCGATTTTTAGCGTCTTCCCAGTGCTTGAGACTGAGTTTCACTTCACCAAGACACAGCTTGGTGCCATTGGAGCAGCGTTCACGTGGGTTTATGCCGCCGCGAGTCCACTTGCCGGGGCAATCGGAGACCGGTTCCCCCGAAAGGCCGTTATCCTTGGCGGCTTGGTGGTCTGGTCGGCCATCACCGGCTTGACGGGAATCTGCGGTTCGTACTGGCACTTCATCGCGGTTCGGGGAGCCGAGGGCCTCGGGGAAGCGTTTTATTTTCCGGCATCGATGGCCTATATTGCCGACTACCACGGGCCGAAAACCCGCAGCCGTGCGACTAGTATTCACCAGACAAGTCTCTACATAGGGACCATTTTCGGCGGTGTCCTTGCCGGCTGGATGGCAATGCACTATGGATGGCGTGCGCCCTTTGTCATTCTTGGGATAGCGGGAGTCGTGCTCGCGGCCGTGCTGCAGCTGGTAATGCGGGCTGCTCCGAAGCGTACATCGCAATCGCCACAGGAACGCCCACTGGTCGCGTATCGAAATTTCTTAGTTGGGCTCCGAGGAAACCGTACCGCTATTCTAATCATCACAGCCTTCTTTGGAGCGAATATGGTTAATGCGGTCTTTCTAACTTGGATGCCGACATTCCTCAAAGAAAAGTTCAAGCTTGACCTGACGCTTGCCGGTCTTGGCGCAACGGTCTTCATCCAGCTGGCGTGCTTTGTAGGAGCCATTGTTGGTGGGCAGCTTGCAGACCGCTGGGCTTCGCATCAACCCGATGCACGTATCCGCCTAAAGGCGATTGCCACCCTTATTGGTGCACCTTTTATTTGGCTGTGTGGAACATCGATGAACCCATGGCTGCTGATTGTCGCAATGACAGCTTTTGGGTTTTGTAAGGGTCTCTACGATGCAAACCTCACTCCTGCTTACTACGATGTGATTCCAGCGGGCGAGCGCAGCAGTGCAACCGGCTTAATGAATCTGATTGGTTTTATCGGCGCGGGACTAGGTTCTATTGCGATTGGGGTTGCTGTGGATGCCGAAGTCCCTATGAGCATCGCAATAGGAGCAACAGGAGGCATTTATCTCCTCATTGCCGGAGTGCTTTGGCTGGCATCCGGATCACACGCACGACGGGATATTGACCGCATCGCAATGTAATTTTGAAGCCATCAGAACTTCCGGGTGAGCTGTGCAAATCCAAGGAATGCTGAGCGCCCGGTGTTACTCGATGCGACGATTTCCCCACCGCGAACATAACCGATATATAGCGAGACGTTGTCCCGGGGGTTAAGGGCGACATCGTACGATGCATCCACCATCGTGCCAAGGTCACGGTAACCATTGCTCGGCCGGCCGGACAATGCAAATGAGCCTGTCGTTTGAAAGACCGGGCCGCCGCTATACCAGCGATCAGCGACTTTATCGAGTGCATACTGATGCGCCTCAAGGCGAATAGTTTCTTTCTTGTTTCGCTTGATGGCCATCAGGTAGACCTCGCTTAAGTTTGCCTCGGTTACGGTCGGCGTGCGCCAGTTCTGACGTGGAGCAGTTATTTGAGGTGCGAATGTTTCGTGTTTCTGGTCGTTTGGAGTCGCATCACCTGAAAACACTGCCGTTCCACCGCGAAGCCACCATCCACCAAAGCTTGGATGCTTAATGCCCGCTTCAGCAACTCCCGCATAAGCCTGGTGTGGTCGGCTTCCCCACTCTCCGCCTTGAATGGCACCCCAAAGAAGCGTGTCTGTGCGCCATTTGCCGTGCATCGAGGATGTCTGCGTGTTGCCACCGATGGTTGTTATATTGATTGCGGCATTGGTCGGGGTGAGGTCGTTATCGACAGCATTGAGACCCCGTGCATCCGTGTAAAGAGCGGCAAAGATGCGATTGCTGGATGTCTTCATCGCCCGGGAATCAGCGAGATAGACCTGACGGACTTTGGAAATGGTGTCACCGCCATCGAGGTTAAACTGACCTGTCGTTGGGTAAAAGGCCATCCCCGTGATGTTATGTGTTCCTAGGGTGCGCGCGACCTTCACGCCATCGAATGAGCGTCCGATCGCGGTGAAAGGATTCGGAGTGAAGAGACGTGCTGCTGCACGCTGTGTCTGAATGTAGGCTAAATCTGAATCTCCCGGGAGGAGCTCGATGCCATCCACCGTTTCAAACCGCCCTATGAGGATATCGGGATACCTTCCTGCCTGCGGCATGTGAATGAACGCCGTTTTGATGAAGAGGCTTCCCTGTTGGCTGCCATTGAACTGCCTATACTGGGCACCAGTACCGAGGGCACCATTCGGTGGGGGCGCGACGGCATTGTGCGGGAGACCAAGCAGGAGCGGTGCAGCGGCTTCGATGACAGCTTCAAACGGGCGCAACCCTCTGATGCGGTCGGCAGATGGAAGACGTGCACCAAAACGGAGCAGGTTATGGCTAAATGTATAGCTTGATTGGTATCCGGGCACCGGGGGCTTGAACCATCCCCAAGACTCAGAGCGGATGCGAAGCGATGCAAACACGGAGGGCTCGGTCTGTTTGCCAGGCATTGGTGCATGGGTTGCAATCATCAGGATTGCCGCCAATGACAGCATGTGAGTCACCTCACGATTTCTGGGCGACGAATAATGAAAAAAGCTGAGACATCACAATTGCCCTGCAACAAGGTTGTCAAACCATTCCAAGCGTGTGCGTGAACAGTCGTTGGCTCATTAGAATTTACGAACAAGCTGTGCAAATCCGAGGAAAGCGGACCGACTACTGTAGGATGTCGCTGCGACCGCTCCACCATGTACATAGCCAGCATAGACATTCAATGTATCGCGTTGGTTCAATGTTACATCGTAGGAGATATCAACCGCAGATGCGATATCCCGCATACCAGCCGTTGGTTTACCATTCAGTCCGAATGCTCCTCCGGATTGAAAGACTGGCCCGCCAAGGTACCATCGGTCAGCAGGTTTATCGACCCGATAAGCATGCGCTTCGAGACGTATCGATTCCCTCTTGTTGCGCTTTACCGCCATCGCGTAAAAGTCCTGAAGGTTGGACTCAGTCACCACAGGGGTTCTGAAGAGGAGTCTGGGCGCATAGGTTTGAGGAGCCCATGATTGATGTTTGGCATCATTTGGATTTGCATCTCCAGAGAAGTACCCTGCTCCGCCACGTAGCCACCAGCCTTTGGTTTCTGGACTCTTAAAGCCAATTTCAGCAGCAGCAGCGTAGGCCTGATGTACTTGTGCTCCCCAATTGCCCGTCTGCGTCCCGCCCCAGAGAAAGGTATCGACCCGTGACTTCCCATACGTTTTAGCGCTGAGGGCGTGGCCACCGAGCGTCGTTATCTCAATGGCTCCGCTATTCGGTATTGCGGAGTTGTCAACTGGAGTTATCCCTCTAGCATCCACATAGTGCCCTACGAAATACCGATTGGATGAAGTAGCAGTGCTTGATGCATCCGCAACGTATAGCTGGCGAACCTTAGAAATGGAATCGCCACCATCCATATTGAATGCTCCGGTGGTCGGATAGAAACCAGCCAAGGTTTGAGAGTGTTT
>JBJTQN010000327.1:0-3207 GCA_046075665.1 Armatimonadota bacterium
GCCAATCCTGCGGTTGGAACACCAACTCTAGGAACAGACAATCTGGTCGCAAAAAATCTCAACTTTGGCGGGTTATTCAGAATACCAGCAGTAATCGGAGCGCAGCTCCAAGCACTCGCCAAGCGTGACCGCGCTAAAGTCCTTGCACGGCCACGTTTGTCCGGACAGGATGGCCAGGGCGACATCACGTTTATCGGTGATCAGTTTAACTATGTGGTGAACATCAACCAGACGCCACAAGGGCAGAATGTCGTCACCAACACGGCTACCGTTGGCATCACACTCAAGGTTACGGGACAGTCAAACGGAGATGGCTTGATTACGCTTGCCGTACATCCGGAAGTCTCGACAATTACATCCTTCTTAACAGTGGGCACCTTTGCCCTGCCACAGACACCCACGCGCTTTGTCGATACGATCCTCCGCGTTAAAGATGGCGAGCAAATTGCGATTGGCGGTCTTGGTCGCTCGGAAGAGTTTCGGAACCGTCAAATGGTTCCCTTCCTCAGCCGTCTCCCCGTGATTGGTGCGCTGTTCCAGACAGATTCCAAACAGCGCCGCAACTCCGAAGTAATTGTGCTGTTGACTGCGCGTCAGCTGAAAGACTAATTCATGACAGCAACGGCTCCGCCTGTAAACCTGCAACCTCAGCTTACGCGGCTTGGCACATTGTTTTTGCGCAACGGGATGGTCAGTGCGCAGCAAATAGAGCAGGCACTCGAGCGTCAACGACAGCTTGGTGGGTCGCGCCCACTGGATGAAATTCTCGTTGCGATGGGCTTAATCACCGATCGTCAGCGGGTTCAGGTCATTGGTGAGCAATGGGGAATCCCCGTCGTTGACCTACAACGCATTAGTATTAATGGCGATGCCGTTCAGCTGGTGTCGCAGGAGCTGGCCCGGCGCTACACCTTGCTACCTATTGAGTTCGCAGGGCCGCGGTTGATTGTGGCGATGCAGGACCCGCTGAATGTCCGCGCGATCGATGAGCTTCGCCTCGTCACAGGGCGCGATATCTTGCCAGGAATTGCTCCTGAGGATGAGATTCGAACGGCGATCGATACCGTCTATCGGCGCTCCGGTGGGACATCGGTTGAGAGCGTATTGAAGTCGTTTAATAGCAACGATGTCAGCGATATAAGCGGTGGGTGGCTTCCGCCGGAGGTTCAGGTTGCTGAGGAAGCGACCGAATCTGATGCCACAGCACAGCCGATTATTCAACTTGCAAATGCGATTTTGCAGCGCGGTATCGCAGAGAAAGCAAGTGATATTCATATTGAGCCAAATAAAGATGGCGTGCGGGTGCGTTATCGGATTGATGGCATTTTGTCGGATGGCCCCAGCGTCCCCAAAAATGTCCAACCGGCGCTGATTAGCCGTATCAAGATTATGTCTGATCTTGATATCGCCGAGAAGCGTGCGCCGCAGGATGGTCGGATGTCGCTGCGCGTTCACGGACAGGTCTTCGATTTTCGTGTTTCGACGCTCCCGGCGCATTACGGGGAAAAAGTCGTTCTGCGTATTCTAGACAAATCCAGTCTGCAGCTTGGACTCGGCAAACTTGGGCTTCAGGACAACGTGGCTGCGATGTACGAGCAGCTTCTCAAACGCAGCCACGGCATCGTGCTTGTCACGGTCCCGACGGGTTCCGGGAAGTCGACAACGTTGTACGCCAGTCTGAATACGGTCAACTCCGGGGAAAAGAACATCCTGACAATTGAGGATCCGGTTGAATATGACCTCCCGGGCATCACACAGGTTGGGGTCAACAACCGCGCCGGGATGACGTTTGCCGCGGGCCTGCGGGCGATGCTTCGTCAGGACCCGGACATCATCATGGTTGGCGAGATGCGCGATCGTGAGACGGCGATGATAGCGATTGAGGCGGCGCTGACAGGACACTTGGTGTTTTCAACGCTTCATACAAATGATGCACCCGGAGCGATTACGCGCCTTGTTGACATGGGAGTTGAGCCATTTTTGATCGCGAGTGCAACGGTTGGAGTGATGGCACAGCGCCTTGTGCGGCGAATTTGTGACCGGTGCCGGGAGGCGTATATGCCACCCCGGGATGCGGTGGTGCGTTATGGTTTGCCATTTGATGATGCGAATGAGCCAGCACCATTGTTTCGAGGGTCTGGGTGTGAGCACTGCAACCGCTCGGGGTACCGTGGGCGTCTCGGGTGCTATGAGCTGTTACCCGTAACCGATAGTGTGCGTGCACGGATACTTGCGAATGACTCGGCGGATGCGATTCGTGATGCTGGAGTCGCATCCGGGATGCGCAGCCTCAAGGATGATGCCATGTCAAAGGTTATTTTGGGTCAGACAACATTGGAAGAGGTATTGCGTGTGTTGTACGCTGGCTGACACGAGGAGTTGTCACGATGAAAACACCGCCCAGTCAGCGTCTCATTGAGCTTGGAATCACCCTTCCGCCGCCGCCTGAGCCAGCGGGAAACTATATCCATGCTGTCAAGACGGGAAATTTGTTGTTTCTTGCCGGCAAAGCGGATGGACCTTATATCGGCAAGGTCGGCCGTGATGTAACAATTGAAGAAGCGTATGCCTATGCGCGCCAGACAGGGATTCAGCTGCTTGGAGTGATCGCGCATGAGCTTGGCAGCATCGACCGCGTCACACAGATTGTAAAGGTCTTCGGCTTAGTGAACGCCACGGATGACTTTACAGAGCATCCAAAAGTCATGAATGGCTGTTCCGATCTCCTTGAGGATGTCTTTGGTGAGAACGGTCGCCATGCCCGGACATCCGTGGGAGCCGGCAGCCTCCCGGGGAACATCCCGGTTGAGATTGACATTGTGGTCGAGTTCGCGTAGGCGAATACAGCCTATCGAACAAGCTCAATCCCGCACCGCTGCGCGCACTTCCGTAAGATCTCGGGTTCCCAATCGGGGCGCGCGGGGCTCACTGGATGCGTAAGCGGAGTGGGAATTCGCCCCTGTAAGTAGAGAAACCACGCGGCACTGTGTTTGTAAGCTGGGACTGGTGCGCGAAATGCGATGTTTCCGAGTAGCTGCAAGGCATCCGAAACCGCAAGATAATCTGCACTACCCATTTCCCAAAGAGCATCCCGCTTTGCAAATGTTTCTGGGCTGAAAGTCGCAAGCCCAAGGAGGTAATCTGAGCCGTATTCGACCATGTCAATTCCAAGGTCATTACCCGTCAGCACCATAAATTCAGGGCGGA
>JBJTQN010000328.1:0-4937 GCA_046075665.1 Armatimonadota bacterium
TACGACAATGATGTCGGCGTCTAGTTCATTGGCAACTTGACGAAGTGCATCAGGTGCAGAACCAACAACCACGGTTGCATGCGTCTTGGGACTAATCAACTTGAGGCGTTTCGCAACAGCGGTTGTTCGGTCCGATATTGCATCCCGTACAGCATCCGCAGCACTGACACCCGCAACTCCCGTATCAGCATGGCGTGAGCGAAGTAATGTGTCATCAAATGCAGTGACAACTTCAATGCTATCAATGCCTCGTGGGCTCCATCCGATGAACTGTTCAATACACCTGTTGGCATAATCAGAATGGTCTGTTCCAAGTACAATCCGTATCTCGCCACTTCGCTTCGGTGGTCGAGCCACTAGGACGCTTTGATGCGCGTTGTTGGTCACATTACGCGCGACCGATCCTGTAAGGAGCGTCTCTATCGTGGAATTGTTGGATGCACTAAGAGAGATCAAGTTTGTTGCATGTTCATCCGCAAAATGAAGAATCTCATAAGTCGGCGATCCATCCAAAACATGAAGTCCGACTTGATTGACCGTATCACCCGACTTATGAATACGATTCGACAGGGATTCCATAAATCCCAGCGCAGCTGCTGACTCATTCTCGCTGTTCCAGAGGACGGCTTCAGCCGCGGTTACAACTTCTGTTGGAAAGCCTGCGACGACAAGTGGAGCAATGACATGAAGCAAGTTAAGTTTCAAGCCGGGGAAGCCCAGCTGTGTGATAACTGTGAGTGCTTCTGGAGACTCGGTACCGGATGTTTCAGCGATGCCAACGACAACATTCATCTGTTTGCTCCTGTGCACGAATGGAATACTGACTTCTGCGCACTGCGGACACATCATTTGCTCACGTCCATTCAGATTCTGTACCCACCATCCCATTGGAATGGAAGAACGGATAGATCTGAAACGTCCAGTCACACCACAATGGTGGCAGGTAGCAAGAGATGTAAGCAGATTATGCACACTCGAGTATTGTCCACAATGCTCGCTGCTACATCTGCCAGATGGTGTATTTGTCTACTCGACCAGTCCATTTCGAACGGCCCAAACAGCCGCCTGCGCCCTGTCAGAAACACCCAGCTTTCTTAGAATGTGTTCCACGTGGGACTTCACCGTTCCATCACTGATAAACAGGAGAGCCGCAATTTCTTTGTTCGATAGTCCCGTGGTTACGAGGCGTAGGACTTCCTCCTCACGCACCGTCAATGGTTCAGGAATATCCATCCGTGCACCGGTAAGTGGGCCTGTTGATCGCAATGCACGCAAAAAGTCATCGCGATTCAGTGTTGATTCACCGGCAAGAACCGCCCGCATTGTTTCGAGCAAGTCGTCACGTTCCACTCCTTTGAGCAAATAACCAGCGGCGCCACCGGAAAGTGCGCGGGCCACAAATGTCGGATTTTCGTACGTAGTCAGCAAAATAACAGGTAGCTTTGGGTACCGCGCTTTGACCTGTGTTAAAGCAACGAGTCCGTCGGTTTTTGGCATCCGAATGTCCATCAACAACAGGTCTGCGTCGTGTTCAACCAGCAGTGGAAGGGCATCCTGGCCGTCTACACCTTCCGCAATGATCTCAAACTCGGTACCGGACAGCAGGCTCCGTAGTCCACCCCGCCAAATAGCATGGTCATCTATGATGATAACTCCTACCGGTTTCATGAATGTACAATTTCCTTTAAGTGTATTATCCGTGTCCTCTTACCTGACAGACTTATCCAAAGTAGTTGGGATGGAGTCCGGAAAGAGTCGAATGCAGATTGTCGTGCCGTTTCCGGTTTCGGATTCGATGCGAAACGAGCCTCCGAACAACTGCGTTCGTTCACGCATGTTCTGCAATCCAATATGTTCAAATGATTGATGTACTGCATTTACATCAAATCCTAAGCCATTATCGATTACGATTAGATTGACTGAAATTCGATCATTTTCGCAAACTTGTTCAACCAAAACATCAACAGCTGTTGCACTAGCATGTTTCCGAATATTGTTTAAGGCTTCTTGCACAAGTCGATATATCGAAACAGATAGCATTGGATGTAAGTCATCGTCCTGAACATTCGTAGTAAAATTCGTTGAATCCCAGCCGGCACGGGCCTGTTCTT
Source organism: Armatimonadota bacterium (assembly GCA_046075665.1). Lineage (GTDB taxonomy): Bacteria > Armatimonadota > Armatimonadia > Armatimonadales > Armatimonadaceae > CAIRTT01. The sequence goes on from JBJTQN010000328.1 coordinate 2,112, forward strand.
CATCGACTAGCTGACCGATGGCAGCCACAAATCCCAAATCTTCCAGTTCCAGCACTCTCATCCGTTTGATCAGCGTCCGGCATTCGATACCGGCATCACGGAGATACTTTGTCGCGAGGTCAAGATCATGGTCTGGAGATGCCGATTCCCTGGCTCGGTACGCATCCAAGTGCGCGCGTGCAGCAAATACGAGCTGTGTCAGAGAGTCATGTAGGTCAGCGGCGGTTGCTTTACGTTCCTCTTCCTGTGCAGTGAGGAGCCGTTGTGACAAGGCTTGTTGACGCCGTAGCATCTGCAAATTTCTGATTCCGACACACAGTTGAAGCCTAAGTGCATCTACTGAGACTTCATCCTGCGCAGAAAATCCACCTTGCTTATCCGTAAGGTAAAGAGACCCAAGGCAGATCCCCCCATGGCAAAGAGGGACTCCCAAGAATGAGGTCATAGGTGGGTGATTCGGTGGGAATCCCACACTTGCGGCGTGGGATTTGATATCGTCCAGTCTCAACGGGCTTTGCCGGTGGATAAGGAGTCCCAAGACTCCAATCCCTTTCGGCTTTTCAGGAATCATCCGCTGTGACTCTTCGGTCATGCCGGAGACAACAAATTCGTCCAAAGCCGTACCGTCTGCATTCGCAACGCCAATGGCTGCATAACGCGCGCCGACAATTTTGCACGCTGTGTCAGCAAGGTGTTCGAGTGCTTCGACGCCCGTCGAACTAGCGAGAATGTCCGCTGCTGCCCGGGTTGCCGCAGAGAAAAGCTCTGCGGCATTGACTACAGAGTTGTCCGATTGGCTCAAAACTGTTCCGGGCGAAGTAACGGGAAGAAGAGGACATCACGAATAGACGCTGCCCCAGTGAAGATCATCGCGACGCGGTCTATACCCATTCCAAAGCCGCCCGTTGGTGGCATCCCGTACGAAAGCGCACGCAAGAAGTCTTCATCCATCGGTTGTGCCTCGACGTTACCACCGGCTTTTTGTTCTACCTGATTCAGGAAGCGTTCTCGTTGGTCGACGGGATCGTTAATCTCCGAGAAGGCATTTCCTATCTCCTGTCGAAGAATGTAACTTTCGAAGCGTCTCGTAAGCGCTGGGTTGCCAGGGCACTTGCGCGCAAGCGGGCTGGTTTCGAGTGGGAAGTCCGTGATAAAAGTTGGTTGTACGAGCTTAGGTTGAGTGAACTGTTCGTGAATCTTCTCAATGATTCCGCCAATCGTCGTTTCTTTCGAAGAATCAATCCCAACAGATTCCATAGCAGCCTTCGCCGACTCCAGGGTTTCGAAGGCGGATGCAGGAATGCCAGCATTGACTTCGATACCCTCGAGCATCGGCAGGCGACGCCACGGTTTTGAGAAGTCGATTTCTGTACCGTCATTGGTCACGAGAATGTCAGAACCGTAAAGCACATTGCATATATGGCGGAAGAGGCGCTCGACAAGTTGCATCATGCCATCGAGGTCTGTGTATGCCTCATATAGCTCCAATAGCGAAAACTCAGGGTTGTGCCTTGTGCTGATACCTTCATTGCGGAACACCCGTCCGATTTCATAGACTTTGTCAATGCCACCCACGATCAAACGCTTTAGGTGTAGTTCAAGCGCAATCCGAAGCGTAAGGTCTATATCCAGAGCGTTGTGATGCGTCTTGAAGGGGCGTGCGTGCGCACCACCCGCTTCGAGGTGTAGTACAGGAGTTTCGACTTCAAGGTAGCCATCGGTGTCAAGGAATTCTCGAATAGCCCTGGTAATCCGAACCCTCTGAAGGAGCACGTTACGTGCTTCCTGATTGACGAACAAATCGCAATAGCGCATGCGATATCGGGTCTCGGCATCCTGAAGGTGCTCCGCACGCTTTATGACGCCATCCGGAGTACGATATTCCTTTCCCAGTACCGCACCGGCATCCGCTAATGCCTTGGCTAGTGGAGTCACGACTTCGGCCTTAACAGCCAGATCGCCCTTTTTGGTGGCGAAAATCGTCCCCCTGACGCCGACAAAGTCACCAAGGTCAAGGTTTGACTTCAGCGTGTCAATGGTCGCTTCATCAAGCACTTCCTTGTCCAAGTAAATCTGGCCCCGTCCAGAACCATCCATGATGTCAAAGAAGTTTCCACGCTGCGAGACGATGCGACCGGCGACAGAAACTTGGCTACCGACTTCATCTGAACCAGCCTGTCTGACTGCAGCAATGGCGTGGGTTCTTTCGTAGCGCTCAGGTGCGAACGGGTCAAGACCAGCAGCAGCGAGGCGGTCTCTTTTTTCCAAGCGAAGGGGGTCTAATTGCATAACGCGTCATTATACCGATGCCCACCGTGCGGATGAGGGCCTCTGGTAACATGAAACCAAATTCCACCGTTTACTAGTGAGGTTCGGATGTCGCTCAGGTTAGGATTACCCAAAGGAAGTCTACAGGACGCCACGTTTTCATTGTTTGCAAAAGCTGGCTGGAATATCCGTGTGGATTCTAGGTCGTATCAACCTGTCGTCGATGATGCATCACTTAGCATCACGCTCATCCGGCCGCAGGAGCTTCCAAGGTATCTCGAAGATGGAATCATCGATGCTGGCTTGACCGGTAAGGACTGGATCGACGATTGCGGGGCCAATGTTCATGAGATTTGCGAGCTTGCTTATTCGAAGGCAACACGCAATCCAATTCGTGTAGTGCTTGCAGCGGGTCAAAACGATGGCGTGGAGTCAGTTCGGGATCTTGAAGGTAAGCGGATAGCAACCGAATATGTGCAGCTGACCGAACGATATCTCTCAAACCATGGTGTCCGGGCAAAGGTTGAGTTCTCATGGGGGGCATGTGAAGTCAAAGTA
>JBJTQN010000329.1:0-2852 GCA_046075665.1 Armatimonadota bacterium
ACAAGCCGTTTCAGGGCATCCCGGTACTTTTGATACAGCTCCGGCGCCGCATACGACCGATCCGGATTCCCCGTCATCGTTGCGACAAGCACCACTTCACACTTAGGCAAACGCTTCTGGATCCCCATCACAATCTCGTTACTCATCCTTGCGTATTCTTCGGGAGAGCGCCGCCCACTCGCATCGTTCATCCCAAATGCAAGCACCAACAAATCTGGTACCGACCGCTCGACCTTATCCAGCTGTGTCAGCCCCCAGCGCACATCCATCCCGCCGACGGAGAAGTTGGCAACCGTTACTGCGGAGCGGTACTTTTGCTGCAAAGCATCCGCGAGTAGCTGTGGATACGGCGGCTGCCACGGCGCCGCCCCCGTCGCACCGCTTGCATTTGCCCCGGTCGAGATACTGTCGCCGAGCACCGTCACCCGCAGCGGCTTACCGGCACGAAGCTTCGCCGCCGCACCCGGTAGCAAATTAATCTGTGATGTTGGCGCCACTCCCTTATAAGGTCCCGACGCGACGTAATCGACAACCACCTGCTGATCGTGGAAGACATGCCCCTCGGAAAAGTAGAGATTCCGCGTGCCATCCCTGTGCTGCGTAATCGACATCGGGCGGCCCTTCTTCGGGAAGCGCTCGTGGAACCCGAGGTACGGAATCCTCGATGTCGGCGTAAGCAAAATACGCATCCGATCCGCAGCGACATCGAAGTCAACACCCTCTGTGAACACCCGGCTCTCATCCGCCATCCGCAATTGCTTTACCGCTTCAACCGGACGCAGCATCCGAATCTCCGCGGCTGCCCCATCGGTGTACTCTACAAAGAAGCCGCTCTCGGCGTGGACACTTCGGCCACTCCAAAACGGAGCGACACGACGCAGCCGCTCGGAGAGTGGCATTGGGTTTACGGGTTGCTGAGGCTGCATTTTGTGACTGTCACTTCTCTTGTTCAAATCGTAACCAAATTATGCCAGCAGGTCTTTCACTACATTGCCATAGACATCTGTCAGACGGTAATCACGCCCGCCAAACCGATACGTCAGACGCGTGTGGTCAAGACCCATCATGTGCAAAATCGTCGCGTGGAGGTCGTGCACATGCACGATGTCCTTTTGTGCATGCCAACCATATTCATCCGTTGCACCGTGCACATAGCCGCGCTTCGCACCCCCGCCGGCCATCCACATACTAAAGCCAAATGGGTGATGCTCACGGCCATCCCCATTGCCCTCTGTCGTCGGCGTCCGGCCAAACTCGCCGCCCCAGACCACCAGTGTGTCCTCTAACAACCCCCGCGCCTTGAGGTCTTTAATCAGACCGGCGATTGGCTTATCGATGCTCGCGCAGTTGTTCGGCAGCTCGCCGCGGAGGCCACCGTGCTGATCCCAAAGCTGGCAGCTAGACCGCTTACTCGTCGCCGTATGGTAGACCTGCACAAACCGCACGCCGCGCTCTACCAGCCGACGCGCCATCAGGCACTGCTTGCCAAATGTCTCCGTAACCGCCTCATCCATTCCGTAAAGCTTTTTTGTCTCGGCTGACTCCCGGGTGACATCAAATGCATCCGGAGCCTCCTGCTGCATCCGGTACGCCAGCTCAAACGACTCAATCCTCGCCGCAAGCCGCGCATCATCCGGGCGGGCTTTCAGGTGGTCGGTGTTCAGTGCATTAATGGCATCCAGGGCTGCCCGCTGCTTGGCCGTCGTCACTCCACGCGACCGCAGGTTGGCGATGGGATTGTTGAGGTCGCTGACGAGCGTCCCCTGATGCGCGGCGGGGAGAAAACTCGCGCCCCAAAGCGGTGCGCCCTGCGCCGGCTGCGCCGGGCTGAGCACAACGAATCCCGGAAGATTGGCATTAACAGTCCCGAGGCCATACGTTGCCCACGAGCCCAGGCTCGGCCGGCTAAAGGCCTGCTCACCCGTGTTCATTTGCAGACAGGCGCCGTTATGGTTGATGTTGTCGGCGAGCATCGAGCGAATTAAAGTGACGTCATCCGCGATACCGGCAAAGTGCGGCAGCAGCTCACTCACTTCCATCCCGCACTTGCCCGCGCGCTTGAACTCCCAAGGCGAGCCCAGCAGGTTGCCCGTCGCGGTGCGCTCCAGCTTTGGCTTTGCAAATGGCAGCGGCTTTCCGTTTTCGGCGCGCAGCCTTGGCTTTGGGTCAAACGTGTCAACGTGGCTGGGACCGCCGCTCATAAATAGGAAAATGACACGCTTTGCCCGCGCGGGAAAATGCGGTGGCTTCGGCGCGAGAGGACTCGCCGTACCCTGAGCAGCCAGCGCCGACTCGGCGCCAAGCAAACCATGCAGCGCCAGCGCACCAAACCCAGCGCCGGCATCACGAAGCATTTGTCGTCTGGATGTTTCCATGTTGCTCTCCTAATCCACGACCGCTGTTGCGTTTGCACACAGCATCGCGCGCGCCATCGTGTTAAACACATCCCTATCCGGGACCGCCACACCGGGCGTCGCCACCGCCATCCACAAATCGCCAAGCGCCGCACGTTCACCGCCTGTGATCGGACGCCCGACCAGCGCCTCCCACTGCTGCACGATGCGCGCTCCCTGCGATCCTGTTTGTGCTGCCATTTTGCTGGCAAGGCCATCCACGACCTTATCCGTAAAATCGGAGTTCAGTAAGTAAAGCGCCTGCGGGGCAACAATGCTCACGTTTCGCTTTTCAATACTGTTTGTCGGGTCCGCGGCATCAAAAAGCATCCGGTAACTCGTCCGGTCGCTACGCACCGTCTGCAGGTAAATCGTTCGCTTGGGGCTGTCCATTTGCGGGGTCGCCGGACCGCCGCTTTGTGACACATCCAGCAGACCTCCCGCCGCAAGCCACGTATC
>JBJTQN010000330.1:0-13388 GCA_046075665.1 Armatimonadota bacterium
CTGGCAACGAGAACCGCAGCGGATGAACTAATTCCGCTGCCATCAGGGACATCACTGGCAATGGCTACATCCCAGCTGCTACCTGAGGGTGCATAATAATCAAGAACACCAGCGACGTATCCGCACCAGCGGGATTCATCTTCCAGTGACTCTGGACCATCGCCTAGGACTACATTGGCTACTTTGCCCCCGCTCAGTTCCGTGCATATGCGAGTGATACACCCAGTTGATCGGCGTAAGACGACGGCAGTGCGAATATCGACGGCTGCTGTCAGGACAAAGCCCCCGTTGTAGTCGGTATGGTTCCCAAGTAGTTCCACCCGGCCGGGAGCCGTTCCCCCAAACTCAGCTGTTACCCCAAATGTGTTCCAAAACAATTCCTGTGCGCGTTTAATAACATCTAGCTGCATGGCAGTATCATAACTCACGGTCGTAGACGTCGGACTAAAAACCGTGGGTCATGCACGGATGCAATGTAGAATTGGTGCATGTCTAATACTGTGCACGTTATCGGTGCGGGTTTGGCCGGTTCTGAAGCTGCTTGGCAGCTGGCCAAGTGTGGGAAACAGGTAGTTCTTCACGAGATGAGGCCTGTCCGTAACACGCCGGTTCACCGATCGGATTTCGCAGCTGAAATTGTCTGTTCAAACTCCTTCAAGAGCAATCACCTCTCAAATGCAAGTGGCGTTCTGAAAGAGGAAATGCGGCTTCTTGATTCACTGATAGTCCGATGCGCAGATGCCACATCCGTCCCAGCGGGCGAAGCGCTTGCAGTAGACCGGGATCTCTTCAGTGCGCTGGTAACCGCTGAGCTCGAGCAACATCCAAACATAGATTTTCGCCGTGGTGAAGTGACAGAGTTGCCGGCGGGTGATGTCATTATTGCGTCAGGACCTCTGACATCAGATGCGCTCGCAGAGGCAATCGGTAAGCTCACCGGGCGGTATGACCTTTATTTCTACGATGCCGTAGCACCGGTGATAGAGGCATCCAGTATCGATATGTCCAAAGTCTTCCGGGCCAGCCGGCGTGGAAAAGGTCTCGAACCAGATATGTCGGATGATGCGGCCTACCTGAACTGCCCTCTCGAAAAGGATGAATATCTTGCATTGGTGGATGCGATCAATGCAGCAGAGTTGGCTCCCGTACACGACTTTGAGGACATCAAGTTTTTTGAGGCATGTCTTCCGGTTGAAGAACTGGCACGTCGAGGGCCAAAGACATTGGCATTTGGTCCATTAAAGCCAATAGGGTTAACAGATCCACATACGGGGCGACGTCCATATGCTGTCATTCAGCTGCGTCAGGAAAACAAGTCTGGCTCATTGTTCAATATGGTCGGTTTTCAGACCAGAATGAAGTGGGGCGAACAGGCACGCATCTTTCGAATGATTCCGGGGCTTGAGAAAGCCGAGTTCGTTCGTTTTGGTGTTATGCACCGCAATACATACATTCACTCCCCTACGCTGTTGACACGGAACCTTGCACTGAGAACTGACCCACGAATACGCTTTGCTGGGCAAATCACGGGTGTTGAGGGCTATCTCGAAAGTGCGGCTACCGGGCTTATGGCTGGCCTAACTGCATCGATTCCAGACTTAGATTTTCACAGGCACTCTGTTCTCGGTTCTCTAGCCAGCTATGTTAGTGAATACGATGGACCATCATATGCTCCGATGAATGCTAGCTGGGGCATTGTGGATCAACTTGATGGTGAGCGTGTTCGGGACAAAAAGGAACGTGGCCGCCTGCTTGGCCAACGGGCTTTGGAAGCACATGCGGCGGCAGTAGAAACAGTGAATGCAGTCCGAACCGAGCTGGCAGGCTGATGCGCTTCGATGCCCGTGACCGGCGCCCGCCAAAACAAAAGACATCCATTTCTCTGGCTGTCTTTCTAGTGCTGTTGGTGATGATTTCGCTTGCGGGATATAAGGGTATTTCCCTGATTACAACGTTCCTAGAGGTTGCGCCAAAGCACATAAAGCCCAGCCATTCACGGGATGTCGTTCCAGTAACGGTTGAACCACAATCAGGAAACAAACCGTGATTAGTTTGGCCCTGGCCATCAACTTCGTCGAACGGACGGCAGGTGGAGCTGTGGATAAGACGAGCCGAGAACAGTTTCGAAAGGCTTTAGATGTGCTAGGTCGCCCTGATACGACCATACCCGTGTTTCATGTTGCCGGTACCAATGGTAAGGGCGCGGTATCGATGATGCTGACCAATGGCATCAAGGCTGCCGGGCACTCAGTTGGCACTTATATGTCACCATTTGTTTACGATGTACGTGAGCGATGGTTGATAAACGGAGAGCCCGTTGATGAGGCAGATTTCATCAATGCCACGACCAAAGTCATGGATGTCATTCATGATATTGAGCAAGGAACACCAAGTGTTTCTACATTTGAGATAAAGACACTCGTTGCGTTTGTGCTTTTCGAAATGCTCAAACTGGACTATGTTGTACTTGAAGTTGGCATTGGTGGGCTTCTTGATGCAACAAATGTCATCCCCGCCCCGGTTGCAGCAATCATTACCAGCATCGGCTTTGATCATGTCGACCTCCTAGGACCGACCATTGAAGATATCGCAAGGCAAAAGGCTGGCATTATCAAGGTTGGGACGGGAATCGTTGTGTGCGGTGACAGAAATCCAAGTGTTATGGCCGTTGTAAGCACTTGTGCATCGGATGTAGGTGCATCTGTTAAGTTTCCCGATCCCATTGCTAGCGGGATGTTGGCACTTCCCGGTCCTCATCAGAGAATGAACGCCGCCGTTGCATTGACTGCTCTAGAGCATCGTTTTGGAAATCTACCACAAAGAGTCTTTGACTCTGTTTTGACCACAACGTTACCTGGACGGTTTGAATCCACAGTGGTTGACGGACGAACCGTTGTGTTTGATGGTGCCCACAACCAAGCTGCGGCCAAAGGGCTTGCATGTGCTATTAGGGAACGTTGTTTTGCAGGGCTTGCCACACTTGTTGTAGCACACTCTGGAAATCATGACTCTAACGGATTTGGTTCAGAACTGACAGATGTCGTTGATAATGTCGTCGTAACGACCACTCCATTTCGTCCTCAAAAGCCGGATGCCACCGCTGCGTTTTACAGATCAAAGGGCAAGACTGTTACCGTCATTGCCGATGCATCTATGGCAATTCGACATGCCATTGCGATCACCGGACGCGATCAAACAGTCATTGTGTGCGGTTCATTCTATCTTGCAAGCAGTTATCAAAGCCTTAGAACTACAGGGTGACATTGCTTTGTACGACTTATCTTCAAGTTTGATTGCAAACCAATCATCAAACGGGTATACGTTCTTGTTCACATGACAATCTCCCGTCTTCTTCCATCGACAACTACTTGGTGTAAACCCGAGCTGACATCCCTGCCATCCACGATTGATGGTCTGACTCCAATGGCGCGTTCGTTTGTGATCGCCAGACTTATATTGGATCACCCGGAGCGGATGGTGTTTGTCGTTTCACCGACTCGGCAGGCTGCGACGGAGCTGATGGAGCGTCTGCAGGGTTGGCTTGGGACCGACATCCCAGTACTGTTGTTGCCATCGGATGTTCACCTCTTGCAGGATGATCAGGAAGCGGCAAGAGCCATAGGTCCAGTCGGTTCCAGAGTCCTTGCGTTACAGCGGCTGGTTAGCCCCGCACCACCCCGACTCGTTGTCACTTACGGCCAAGCACTTCAGACCCGCCTTCCACCTCCAAGTGTCCTTACATCAAGGGTCCTTGTACTACGAGTCGGCCAAACTATGGCTCCGGATACCATTGCAGCCCGCCTAAATGCCTACGGCTATATTCGCGAAGAGCAAGTACTGGTTCCAGGAACATATGCACGGCGTGGTGACCTCCTTGATGTGTTTCCATCGGATGCAGACAAGCCCTACAGAATTGACTTTTTCGGGGATGATATCGAGAACATTCGTACGTTTGATATTGAATCGCAGCGGTCCGATGGGCGTGCGGAGTCGATAACACTTGTTCCTGGGCGCGTCGTTGCGTACTCACGGGCAGTCATGGAGACTGCGGCGATAGAGCTTGAGTCATCCCTCAAAGTGCGATTGGCGATGCTTACAGAGCTTGGAGTCGATGACGAAGTCATAGATCGCCTTCGTGATGCCGTTGAAGCCGAAACGATTAAGATACGCTCTGCGCAATACTTCGCCGGGATGGAGAGACATGTTCAGCTCTTTCATCCGGAATCTGTAACGGTTGACAGCTACTTGCCAGAAGGAACTCTTGTTGTATTCGATGAGCCGGCAACCACTTGGAATACGACAAATCGTGAAACAGATACGCTGATAACGCATCTCGGTTTCAGGGCTGACCGTGGAGAAATTCTCCCAGTATCCGACTCGCTACTGGTTTCCCTTGACACCGTTTTTGCAAACCTAAGCCGATTCCTTCACTTGACCACCTGTCAAATGCTCAGGGACGTACCGGGTCTCGTACGTGGTCCAGTGATCACTGGCCATTCTGATCCAGTAGAAGCATTCCGTGGGCGCAGTCAACCGTTTATCGAAGCCGTTGGTACATGGTGCCGCAACGGAATCACCGTCATTGCTATCAGCGCACAAGCTCCACGTATTCGGGGAATCCTGCAACACAACAACCTCCCGGAAGCTGAAGAACCGACTCCGGGGAAAGTCTGTCTAATAAATGGTGTCATCAACGGCGGATTTCGTTTTCAGGAACCGGCGACGATTATCCTCAGTGATTTAGAAGTTTTCCATCCTGCCGATGTCCGAAAAAAGAACAAAGCACGTCCGGAATTCAAGGACGGGATGCGCCTTACAAGCCTTCTCGACCTAGAACCTGGAGACTATGTAGTTCACATCAATCATGGAATCGGGCGTTATCGTGGCCTCAGTAAAATTCCGGTGCAGGGCACAGAGCGCGAGTTTCTCCTCGTCCAATATGATGGCAACGACAAGCTTTATGTCCCAACGGACCAGATAGACCGGTTACAAAAGTACATCGGGAGCGAAGGTAATGCCCCGACAGTCCATAAGCTCGGCGGTACCGAATGGTTGAAGGCAACAGCCAAGGCGCAGCGGCAAGTCAAGGAAATAGCAGGAGACCTTGTCAAGCTCTATGCAGCCCGTCAAGCAAGTGAGCGTCCTATCTATTCAGATGAAAACCCGTGGCTCCGAGAGATGGAAGATGCGTTTCCTTACGTTGAAACCGACGACCAGCTGCGCGCTGTAGAGGACATTATTCAGGACCTTCAGGCACCAAAGCCGATGGACCGTTTGATTTGTGGAGATGTTGGCTTTGGGAAGACTGAAGTTGCGATGCGTGCGGCATTCAAGGTCGCCACGGAGGGACGACAGGTCGCTGTGCTATGTCCCACCACAGTTCTTGCCGCTCAGCATTTTCAGACATTTACCAAACGACTCGGCTCATTTCCCGTTTGTATAGATATGGTGTCGCGATTCCGTTCGACGAAAGAAGTCAACAGAACACTGGAAGCCGCAAAGCTCGGGACCGCAGATATCGTCATTGGAACCCACAGGCTTCTCTCAAAGGATGTTTCGTTTAAGAACCTTGGACTGGTCGTTGTCGATGAAGAGCAACGGTTTGGTGTCGTTCACAAAGAACGCCTAAAGCAGCTGCGAAACCAAGTTGATGTCATTACACTATCTGCAACGCCGATACCGAGAACCTTGCACATGGCACTCACCGGAATTCGGGACATGAGTGTTATAAACCAACCCCCTGAGGGGCGCATTCCTGTCAAGACTTATGTGAAGTCACATGATGATGGCCTGATTAAGGAAGCTATCATGCGTGAGGTGGATCGCGGTGGACAGGTTTATTACCTGCATAACCGCGTGAACTCAATCGACCAGGTCGCGTTTCACCTTAGCCGTAATGTAATACCAGGTATTCGCGTACGTGTTGCACACGGTCAGATGTCCGAGGATGCACTTGAAGATGTAATGGTTGATTTCTATAACAAGGAATTTGACGTCCTTGTATGTACAACCATTGTGGAAAGTGGCCTCGATATACCAAACGTCAATACGATTATTGTTGATAATGCGGATCGGTTCGGCCTAGCGCAGCTTTATCAGCTTAGAGGTCGTGTCGGCCGCTCGCGACAACAGGCGTATGCGTATCTGTTGACTCCGCGGTCGAAGGCTGTCAGGGATGTAGCTGAGCAGCGGCTTGATGCCCTCCGAGAATTCTCGGACCTCGGTTCAGGCTACAAGATCGCACTGCGTGACCTTGAGCTTCGCGGAGCTGGAAACCTTCTTGGCAGCGAGCAACACGGTATGGTCGCCGCGGTTGGGTTTGATTTGTACTGTCAGCTGCTTGAAAATGCCATTCACGAAGTAAAGGGCGAACCAGTTGAAGAACTAACCTTTTATATGCCGGGAGTCGATCTGCCCGTTGTAGCTACCATTCCAGAGAAGTACATCAAGGCTGAACCACAGCGGATTCTGATGTACAAGAAACTTGCAGCATGTCGTACCCGGCTGGATGTCGCGCACGTTCAGGAGGAGTTCGAAGACCGCTACGGAGATCCCCCACCTCCAGTGTGGAATGCGCTGGCACTTCTTCGGTTGAGAATGCGCTGTGCGGAATGCGGCATAACATCGATTATCACAGAAGGCCGAATCATAAACATCCTTTTGGATAAAGAACAACCTTTACCACCTTGGACACTGCGCCCACTAAATGCCGCTTATCGCTCCAAGCATGTGACATTTGAAAATGTGCGGGTCCAGGTCCCCGTTGATTCGTCCAAAATATTGCCAAATATTGAAGAGATGATCGAGGTCATCGTGAATGCACGTAACCAACCGGCACCCGTCAGGACAGAAACAAGACGGCCACCTGTAAGACGACTATAGTTGGAGATGATCCAATAAAGGTTGGATGTCAGCGAGCGTTTGATAAGCATGAGCACTAAATCGAATCGCACCAGCGCGAATTGCCACATCAATACCCGCAGCTTCCAGTTTGGCGGCTGACCTGACTAGCGAACCAGGTGGAACAGCACATACAAGACCAGATTCTACTCTGGGGCATCGAAGCGACCAGCCTTTATCTTGGAGTTCATCCGCGATTGCCGTTGCAAGAGAACGTACCGCGTCGCCGATAGCGGACATATCGTAACGTGTCAACTCTGCAAGTGCTGCTTCAGCCCCGATAATCGTCAGGAACGATGGATTACCTTCTTCAACAATCGCAGCACTTTCTTTGATGTCATTCGGCCTTAGTGAGTCAAGATCCAGACTGTTATTGACTGAGTTCCACCCGATGTTGGTTGGTACCAGTTTCTTCATCGAGTGCGGAGACGCTGCGATGTATCCGAGTCCACTCGGACAGGTCAACCACTTGTGACTGCCACCGATAATGAAGTCCACATCCAATGCCTGAAAGTCAACGGGAATTGAGCCGAGGCCCTGAATAGCGTCGCAGACAACAATGATGTCACGACGTTTTGCTTCACTAACGAGAGCGTCGATGTCGATCTTTGCACCGGTGCACCAATGAATCCACGACACGATGACGACTCTCGTATTGGTGGTAAATGCATTAATGTAGTCGTCCGCACAAAACGTTGGTGCGGTCGGTTCGATGCGTACCAAACTGATTCCATCTAGTTGCAGCGGCAACCACGGATACACGATTCCTGGAAACTCATCGTGCGCAACCAGGACTTCTGCTCCTGGTCCAAGGCGAAGACCGTTGGCAATAATGCTCATCGAATGACTGGTATTTCGTGTGAGCCCAACATAGGTCTCATCTACACCTATCAGCGATGCGATCTGAAAACGTACAGACTTAACGGCATCAAACATCTTGATGTATTGCTGAAGAGGTCCGTCTACATGCTGAGATGTCAGAGCCGATTGGAGAGCCCGTAAAACGCTGAGGCTCATCGGCGAGACGCCTGCGTGATTCAGATGAAGTCGATTCGAGACCTGAATACTTTCCCGCCACGATGTGAAGTCAGTGCTCATTGCGACAGAGTTCCAGTGTCATCTTCCGGTGCGGGATGTTACAGTCATCAAACTCAGGACCATATGCAACAAATCCTAGGCGCTCATAGAACGGAATCGCATGGGTTTGCGATTCCAAATAGATCTTGTTGTAGCCAAGACTCCCTATATAGAGAATTGCCATTCGCATCACGGCGAGCCCAACACCGGTCTTGCGAACATCACGTGCCACTGCAACACGGCCTATTTTTACGACCGTCAAATCTTTGATTAACATGCGGGCACAACCAATGACGACGCCACTTTCCACGGCACAAACATGGAATGCATCAGGGTCATTTGCATCTGGTTCGTCCTCGATAGGACAGTGTTGCTCTGTCACAAAAACGGCTCGCCGTAGCTGTATCAGCGATGACAGGGTCGCATCAGTTTCCCAAGCATTGCTCCATTTCATGATTACGAGGTTCATGGCCGGCGGTTCTCCCCGCGGAGGACGAGATTTTCGAGTGTTCGTGACACTAATTTTGTACCGATGAAATCGCGCTTAGTTAATGGATTTACAAGAATAGTCCTTACGCCTGCGCGATATCCAGCGCGAATATCCGTAAACAGTTGATCACCGACCATTGCTGCATGCTTTGGCTGAATATTCATTTGTGAGAGGCCAGCCAGCAGCCCACGGGTACCTGGTTTTCCGGCATTGCCGTCGTAAAAGTGAATGCCCAGCTGCCCTGCAAGCGTGCGTAGGCGGGTGAAGTTATAGGTATTTGATGTAATGCAAAGTTCGATGCCATCGCTTCGGAGTGAGGCAACGTGACGTGCAATGTCATCCGGGATGTCCATTGCGTGCCAGCCAACCAAGGTGTTATCAAGATCAACCAGAAGGCCCCGAAGGCCGTGTGCTTCCAGAAACGGCTGGTCGATTTCAGTGAAGCGGCGAATTTTGAAGTCAGGATAAACAATCATGGCTTTGGGCGATACTTTCGGATGGCGATCAGGTGTTCTTTGTAGGTCGATGTAAACACGTGGTTGCGACGATCCTGACCGAGAACATAGAAGAAAAAAGGAGTGGATGCTGGATTTGCCGCGGCAATCATCGCTTTACGTCCAGGATTTGCGATAGGTCCCGGAGGCAAACCCCGTTTCCGATAAGTGTTGTACGGACTATCTACACGTAGATGACTAAACATCACTCGATTAACATGTTTCCCAAGCGCGTATTGGACGGTTGCGTCGATTTCAAGGCGCATGCCCTTCCGGAGACGATTTTCAATCACGGATGCGACTAGTGGACGATCGCGATCTGTAACGGCTTCGCGCTCAATCATTGATGCAATTGTCAGTAATCGATGCCGTTTTACTCCATCAAGCGGTAAGGCCAGCTGCTTCATGACCTGCATTTGACGGGAATGCATGAGCTCTATGATTGCATTGGCATCGAGGCCAACCGGAATGCTATACGTGTCAGGATAGAGATAGCCTTCAAGTGTTGCTCCGTTCGGAAGACCATCGACATGATCACCGGCGTGCTCTTCGGCCGGAATGAGAAAATCGTCCTCACTTTGAATCACACCGAGTCTCACCAATCGTTTGGAGATCAATGCAAGGGTAAAACCTTCGGGGATTGTTACACGGATGCGCTCGTAATCACCACGGACCAACCTCTCATGGATTCGCAGTGGCCTCTCGGACGATCGAAACCTGTAGGTGCCGGGCTGGTAACTCCCCCGCCTCGCGACAAGTCGCTCGAAGAGATATGCGCTGCGAATGAGTCCTCGTGATTGCAACGTAGCAGCGAGCTTGTGTCTTGAGTCTCCGGGGAGGACACGAATCTGGACCCATACGCCATTCGATGATGTCATCGGGGTCATTGCCGCCCAGCTTACCCATATTGCGAAAAGGATACCGACTAGGATGATACTGGCAAAGAATCGCTTTATTCCGCGGATGTTTGATTTTCGGAAGCTTTGCGCCATGTATCAATAATATGGCATGCGGCTGTTGCATCCCGTAGTTTTGAAACGCGCTCCGCTGAGAATCCCATTGAGTATAAATCCTCATCAGCGAAAGCGGATGAAAACGACTCGTCAACGGTGTGTACGGGTATTGGACTAACCTTTGCCAGTGCTCGGATGAATTCGCCCGCAAGGTTTGCCATTTTCCCAGATGATCCATCCTTCAACAATGGGATTCCAATGACAAATGCCGTTGCCTTATGGAGTGTCGCTATCCGTATGAGTTCGTCGATGTCATGCCCTTGGCGTTTGCTACGGTGGAGGGTAGCGATAGGTGATGCCGGTAGTAAATTCGTCGAGCTCAGTGCAATTCCGATACGCTTTGTACCGAAATCAATACCAATAAGGATTTCATCCATTGGAATTGTGAACCTCTGGAATCATCGCAAGTGCTGGTAGCAACGCCATTATGGCGGTTACAACTCCTGAGTCATTAAAGGTAAGGCTCAGTACAACCGCAAGGCTAAGGTAGCTAATACCACTTTGCCACGGAAGTCTCTCTACAATTACACGCCGACCAAGCCATATCAGGAGTGCAACCGCGGCAATTGCAATCAGGGTCGCCGGGCGTAGCGCGATTTCTATGTTCATCATGACTTTCCTGATGATGATGTCAACGATGTGTCCCAATCCTGATGATTTGGCGGCCGTCATGGCAGCACCGGCGTGCGACATTTTCGACGAGAACAACATATCCATCCACGCTGCAAAAACTGCTGTACTCATTCCAATCATAACGGAAACAGATATCAGCGAGATGTTAGACCAAGTCCGAAACGGATGTACTCGCCTCAGTCCATCAATGGCAGCGAGTGCTGCAAAGGTGACGACCGCGCCAAAGTCTGCTCCAAGGCTTGCGTTTCCAAAGAAGAGAACACAGGCGATGGCCGATTGGACACGGAACTTCTTTGGTACACAGACGGCTAGCGTGCCGGTGATGATCCCCAGGAGCTCATTTCCAACTCCGTAGAACCGGATGCCGGATCCGAAGTACCCCTGTAGTGGTGAGAAGTCACCGAGGCGTAGGCCTGTGACCTGATCAAGCAGCACGATAAGCGTAGTTATTCCAAGAGTGATGCGCACGGGGACAAAAGCTGACAGTAGCCAAGGCGTTGTTAGCATCCAATGAATCAAACCTGGCGTACCGCCGGCATACAGGGCTAGCGGGCATCCGGCGGCCGCGCGTGCGGCGAATAGCCCGAGTTTCTGGTCTCGTTTCCATAGTCCGATGGCCAACAAGATTCCCGCAAGCGTTCCGCTGCAAACAAGCTTTTGGACAAGGTCATTCTCGGTTGTATAGACATTCCAGGCAAACCGAATGATTGAGTCCTTGCCACCTGTCGATGCACCCGCATCCGATATGTTCTCAACTCCCCCAATAAGTTCATTGAGTGTGATGAAGTTGTCACGCCTTGTCGACGATGAGTAAACCCCATCCATCGCATCGTGCGTGTAGACATAAAACCGCCTTTGGATGTCAGATTGGTTGATAATCCAATATGGTGGGGCGATTTTCGCATTGTGGGCACATGGTGGAAATTCCATTCCCTGTCGATGAACCCAAAGGACAGATCGCCCAGCCGATGCCTTAACGGCGGAAAGTGTTGCAGCTGCGCCATCAAAAGATGCACAAGGGAGAGGGCCGATGTTCCCTTGTGCGAACAAAGCCCCACTCCCCAGTAACCAGAGTACGAGGCAACAAATGACCCGTACAACTGACATCAGGAATCCAGTGCCAATGCTATTGCTTCTGAGACCGCTGAAATAGCATGTGGAATAGCAGATGCATTTTTTCCACCGGCGCTTGCAAAGTCTGGTCGGCCGCCTCCGCCGCCACCCATGATCTGAGCCGCCTGCTTGGCAAGATTTCCGCAATGAACTCCAGTAGCTACAGCTGTCTTCGTGGCCTTGACGACGATGTTTACCTTGTCACCTATTGGGGCGACAAGCATCACAATCCCGTTATCAGTCCGACCAATCAGTTCATCCACCAGACTGGCAAGAGATGCGGCATCGGATGCATCCACTGCGTTTACAATCACCTTCGTACCATTCACATCGACTGCACTGGCGAGAAGGTCATCGGCTTGACTCCCAGCTTGTTGTTGCTTGATTGACTTCAACTCAGTCGCAAGGTGATGTCGGTCATCTAAAAGACGTTGTATCGCACCTGCTAGACCATCAATTTTCACATTGAGTAAGCTCGCAGCATGCTCTGCATCGGCAATTGTCTTATCGATGTAGTCCATTGCTCCATCAGACGTTATTGCTTCGATTCTGCGGACGCCTGCTGCGCTCGATGACTCACCCACAATTTTGATCATGCCAATCTCAGATGTGTTGGCTACGTGGGTACCACCGCAGAATTCCCGAGAGTATTCTCCACCTACAGATACAACCCGGACCACATCTCCATACTTTTCACCAAACAGCATCATCGCACCTAGCTCACGTGCTTCATCGATTGGTTTTTCAGCAATTTCAACGGGCATCGCAGCCGCTACAGCGTCATTTGCGAGTCGTTCGATGAACTTGAGCTTTTCAGATGGGATGGGCTCCCCGTGTGAAAAATCAAAACGAAGGCGTTCAGGTGCAACTAACGATCCACGCTGTGCTACATGCGTACCCAGCTGCTCACGTAGAATCCGATGAAGGATATGTGTGGCGGTATGGTTGGCACGTATCAATCGCCGACGATTTTCATCAACACTTGCATGGACTTGCGCTCCCGGTGCCAACGTTCCATTATGGACAAGAACGGTGTGGAACCACACTCCATCTTTTTTGGTGACATCCAAGACACTTGCCCGGAAGTCGTGATGCGTGAGCTCCCCCGTATCACTGACCTGGCCACCAGATTCTGCATAAAACGGGCTTGCGGTTAAAATCACATCTGCCGTTACACCTGATGTAATTGACGACGTAGGTTGACCGTCCACGAGGATACCCGAGACCACAGTCGTCCGATTGAGGTTGGCATAACCCGTAAATTCTGTGTGCGGTAGCTCGCGGAAGAATGCCTTGACGTTTTCATCCGTGATGATCCACGTTTTCTTATTGCCTTTACCGGAATCGATGGCATGTTGAGCACGTGCTTTGTTGAAGGACTCCTCATCAATGGATACGTTACGTTCACTTGCAACTTCACGCGTCACTTCAAATGGAAGGCCATATGTCGCAAACAGGTCAAATGCAGCCGCTCCCGAGAGATTCCCCTTTGAAAGCGAGTCATCCAGACGTCCAAGTCCATCGGACAGAATTTCCCTAAACTGTGCTTCTTCACGTCGGACAGCAGCAAGAATTGCCTCTTCACGGTTTACCAGATCCGGATATGCATCCTTCATGTGTGAGATGACGCCTGGTACCGCACGATCCATAAACGGGGCACTATCGAAA
>JBJTQN010000331.1:0-3322 GCA_046075665.1 Armatimonadota bacterium
TTTCAAGTGGTAAGATGCCCGGGTTGTCTGGAATGCCAGGTCAGCGGCGTCCAGCGAAGAAGGGTAAGGGTGGAGGTCCATCTGGACGGATCCGTCCTCCGTTTGTTCGTTAGGAGATGTTTCGGCTTCTTATGCCGTAAACTGGGTTAGAGGGAAATTAGGAAAGCATATGGTTAAGATTCGTTTGCGCCGTGATGGCGCCAAGAAGCGCCCGTTCTATCACATCGTTGCAGCAGATGTCCGCCGTGCGCGTGATGGCCGCTTCATCGAAGAGCTCGGCTACTATAATCCGATGGTTGCTGCAGATGTTGCACCAATTGTGGAACTAAAAGAAGATCGCGTGCGCTATTGGCTTGGAGTTGGCGCTCAACCGACTGATAAGGTTCACCACATCCTTTTGAAGAGCGGTTTGATTCAAGCAACCACAAAGGCTGAAGGCTAAACTTCAGTCGTTCAAAGAAGGTCCACCGTTGAAATCGACTGTTGAATTCCTGGTAAAAGAGCTCGTTGACAATCCAGATGCTGTTGAAGTATCGGAGATTACGGGTGATGATTCGACGACGTACGAAGTACGTGTCTCACCTGATGACTTGGGAAAGGTTATTGGAAAGCAAGGGCGCATTGCCAATGCCATCCGAACCCTTGTCAAGGCAGTTGCCATGAAGGATAAGCGTAAAGTTTACGTGGAAATTCTTGCATAGCAAAACCGTACGGTTTTGTGGTTTTGGCGCAAAGCGAGATTTGCCTAATGGATAGTCAATCCGTGCTAATCGGAACAATCGCTGCGCCGTTTGGTGTACGGGGCGAAGTCAAAGTCATGGCTCACTTCGCCCGGATGCCTCAGATAAAGACGTTTACTTCCCTTGAGCTCGTGTCCCCCGATGGCGTAGGTGCACGTGTGAAGGTCGTATCGGTGCGTCATCACCCGCCTAGTTGGCTGGTCCTCATAGATGGCATTGACCGTAATCAGGCTGAACACCTTCATGGCTATACTCTTCGTGCGCTGAAGACGGAGTTGCCTCCTCTGCCTAATGATGAATATTATGCCTTCGATATCGAAGGTTGTAAGGTTCTTACAGATACGGGGCGTGACTTTGGTACGGTCCATACGGTTCATGTCAATGCTATTGGCAACGATGTTTATGAAACTGAAGTGGCAATGATCCCTGTCGTTGAGCAGTTTGTTCTTGCTGTTGATGTTAAGAACAAAGTTATTACAGTACGCGATGTGCCGGGCCTGCGGGTAGATGAACTCTGACGAGCAACCCACTCACGGCTTCTCGGTAACCGTTATATCTCTGTTCCCTGAGTTTATTCTTCAAGCCGTGGGTCACAGTATTCTTGGACGAGCGATTGCATCCGGTCTAATTTCAGTCAAAGTAATCAACCCCAGAGATTTTTCCACGAACAAGCATAAGACTGTTGATGATTACCCGTTTGGTGGTGGCGCAGGGATGTTGATGAAGTCAGAACCTCTCGTCGCTGCAATAGAGGCATCCAGAGAATCAAATGGATGCGAAATCCCTGTCGTCTATATGTCTCCAGCGGGTTCTTCCCTCACGCAGAACATCGCACATGAGCTTTCGCAGCTGAATGGAATTACGTTAGTTTGTGGACACTATGAAGGCATAGATGAGCGCGTGCGTGAGCATTGGATTGACCGTGAACTCTCGATCGGTGACTATGTGCTCACAGGTGGTGAACCAGCTGCATTAGTTGTCATTGATGCAGTATGTAGGTTGATTCCAGGGGTGTTGGGGAACACTGAAAGCCCATCGGACGAATCATTTTCAGCAGGAACTCTGGAATACCCGCATTACACACGGCCTGCGGACTTTCGCGGACACAAAGTTCCTGATATTCTATTGTCGGGTCACCACGCCAAGATTGATGATTGGCGGAGAACGCAAGCACTCGTGCGAACACGTTCCCGTCGTCCGGATCTTTGGGAGCGGTTGCAGCCCTTGTCGAAGGAAGACCGTAAGCGGATCGATACCTATGACAGGCTCGCTGAGTCAAGCTGACTTTGGTCCCCCGTACGGTGAACGGCTAGACTCACCGAGGCGGCAAGAGATTGTCGTGGCGACGCTTCCAATGTCCCAACCAGCAGAGTGCTGGGGTCGACCTCCTGGAATCGGCCGAAACCGACCAACGGATTAACCGTCGGTTTACGGAGTTAGTTAGATGGCAAACGAAACCATTATTCGTGCAATTGAAAATGCGCAAAAGCGCACCGATGTTCCTCGCTTCCGTGGCGGAGACACTGTCCGTGTCCACGCGAAGGTTGTTGAGGGTGGTAAGGAACGTATCCAGATCTTCGAAGGTGTTGCACTTGCACGCCGTGGCGAAGGTATCCGCGATACTGTTCTCGTACGCAAAATCACCAATGGTGTTGGTGTTGAGCGTACATTTTTGGTGCATTCACCACGCATTGACAAAATCGAAGTTGTCCGCCGTGGTGCGGTCCGACGTTCCAAGCTCTACTTCCTGCGTGATCGCGTAGGTAAGGCAGCGCGTATCAAGGAAGACCGCAACGGTCGCTTCGCCGACAAGTAAGTTGTATGAGAGCAACGCAGCGTTAAGTGGAGTCCCTAACCGATAAACTCTCAACTCTTCCGTTGCCCGTTGTTGTCTCAATACTTGCCCTATTAACGGCCGTCCGTGTTTCCTGGAAAGGTGACCGGTCAGCCGTTTTTCGTTTCCTAACCGAAATCATCGAAACCATTCAGATTGCCGTCACCCTCGTCTTCCTTATCATCCGCCCCTTTGTCGCTCTCACATTTCATATTCCAACAGGCTCGATGCAACCGACCTTGGATATCAATGACCGGATAGTTGTTAACAGGGTCACGTATCGGATCAAACCAATTCAATACGGTGATGTGGTCGTATTCCGGGCTCCCGTCGCTGCTGACAGACAGGAACAAGAATTCATAAAACGCGTAATCGGAATTGCTGGCGATCACATCGCCATCGAACCCGGCAGCATCACCGTGGATGACATGGTTTTGACACATACCGACATCAGGACATTACTTCGAAAAAAGGGCATTATTGATGCATCCAACGCGCCTCTACTTTTTGCCAAGGATGGACTTTGGACTGGAAAGCGAAAAATCGACATTCAGGAAATAAGTGATGTTCTTCAAACCAAGACCCGACCGGTCATCACACCAGGGCACGTGAAACGAAACGGAAACGTCCTTACAGAGCTGTACATCAGGGAAGATCCTGACTACATTGATGTCAACCATGTTATTCCACCAGGACATATCTACGTACTTGGTGACAACCGTAACGACTCCCACGACAGTCACCGATG
>JBJTQN010000332.1:0-7111 GCA_046075665.1 Armatimonadota bacterium
GAAAAAACTCGGAAGTCAGTAAGGGCCGCAACTCCCCCGGTACACGGAACAGCGTGGTCGGGGGAGTAACATAAATTCTATGCAAGGATTCTCACCCAGCGACACATTCATGGTTGATTGGGGGCACTATCGCTTCTCTCTTTGCCGCAAGACGTACAAGTGGTTGTTCGAAACGCGTTCGACGGCTGGAGAGTCTGTTACGTGGACGCAACAAGCAGCCTTTGTAACGCTCACGATATCGAATCCGCGCACCGGCTCTTGTTCGATGGCATCACTTGCTGACTGCAAACTGGTCAGTATTTCCGAGAAAATGAGCGCTGCCGGTAAACGTCTCCTTGTGAGCCTCGACACGCCTGAAGGACTTCCAGTGGATGTCTATATCACCTGTGGCAAGGATGAGCTCAGGATTACGATTGAGTGCACAAGAAGCCGCCTGGATGCGGTTCTCGAGAGTATAGATGTTCTGTCCGGTTTGGGGGTTGATTCTCACGGGAATGCTGTGCTCCCATTTGATGATGGCTTACTTGTTCAGGCTGCGGGGCCCGATGGGGAATGTGTTCTCAGCGCTTGGGAAGACGATAAGCCCTGCCTGTTCGGTCCATGGTTTGGGCTCGAAAGGAACGGGCAGTCTTTGCTAATAACTGCTCTGTCCACGTATACCGACTTTGCCATCACCCGAAAGGCAGGATGGCTTGGCGTTTCCCCGATTTTCACCCGTGACCCGGATGCCCGGCATTGTGATGTCCGGATTCAGTTTCCCGATGACGCTAGTGCGGCTGGAATCGCCAGAAAATACCGCGACTTACAAATCACCCTCGGCGGGCACAGGACACTTTCGCAAAAGCGGCGTGAGCGACCGGACAGTGTCTCAGCGGCACTTAGAGGAGCCTATTCAAGGGATTCTGCATATCGGCTGGTGGATGCAGCTAGCCGATGGGGGCAGCTGGAGCAGCTTGGGGACTCGATTGCAGAGCAAATCGCGGCATCTTCAGCAAAGCCAAATATTGTTTTTGCGTCCACAGAGTGGGTGGCGCTCGGCGCGGATGTTTGGTTACGTCCAGCGTTACAGAAACTCCCGGATGTCCTTTCTGGTGGCACGAGGTTACCGCTTTGGTCTGTCATCTGGCGTGATGCCTGTGTCGGCATTGTTCCCGAGCCGGAGCGCGCTGCAGAGCTGCGTGTGCCAAGCGATGCAAGTCCGGGTGTGGTCGAAGGGGAGAGCCTTGAGGACTGCTACCGCGGATTCGCCACAGAGATTTCATCTGCCGGGGTAGTAAGATTGAGTACTGATGGCAAATAGCATCCGCTCACTCTGCGTGTATTGCGGGTCATCCAATGGATTTAATCGGGCTCATGCAATAATCGCGCACGACCTTGGCGTTCACCTCGCCGAAAGTAACATCCGGCTCGTTTATGGAGGAGCATCTGTAGGTCTGATGGGCATTGTCGCGGATGCAGTCTTGACTCATGGTGGTAGCGTGACTGGCGTCATTACCGAGCATTTCGATGCCGTCGGAATAACGCACCCGGGACTTACGGAGTGTGTTATCACACGGGATATGCATACACGTAAGGCACAAATGATGCAAAAGTCGGATGCATTTGTCGCGCTTCCAGGCGGGATTGGCACCTTGGAAGAAGTGGCTGAAGCACTGACGTGGGCGCACATCGGTCATCATGTAAAACCCGTCGGGATGCTTAATGTGGATGGATTCTATAATCCCCTCATTCAAATGCTGGACCAAATGGTGGGTGCTGGCTTTTATCGCCGCGAACAGCGGGATGCCCTTGTCATCGCCGAGACTCCCACGCAGCTGTTAGAGAGGCTACGCTTGGCGACTTGGCCGGATGTAACAAAGTGGGTTCGTTAGACATCCCGTTAGAAATGGATGATAATCAGCCGAAGAGTTAGCAGGTGCACCGATGCGCCAGGCTCCGGAAGGCGGCGACATTCAAATGCAGCAACCGAATCGTGCCCAGCGCACATTGCTTGACATGGGCAGATACCAATGGCTGGTCCTGTTTGCCGCTTGGCTTGGCTGGGGGTTTGATATCTTCGATGGCCTTTTATTCTCATTTGTAGCGCCTAACTGCATCCCGACACTTCTGCATATCCCGCTTGGGACACCGGCTGCAAAAGCAGCCACTGCTGACTGGAATGGCATCCTAACAAGCTTGCTCCTCATCGGCTGGGCCATCGGTGGCATTCTGTTTGGAAGAATCGCTGACCGGATTGGTCGTACAAAAACCCTGATGCTCACGATGCTCCTGTATTCGCTTGGCACCGCTGCATGTGCATTTGCGGTCAATATGCCCATGCTCATCTTGTTCCGCTTGGTGATCAGCCTTGGAATCGGCGGAGAGTGGGCTGCCGGGGCGGCGATGGTCGCAGAGGTCGTGCCTGAAAAGCGTCGCGTCGACGCAGGAGCCATTCTGTACACAAGCGCGCCATTTGGACTCATGGGAGCGACTCTCTTAAGCCGCTGGTTTGTCGGCGATCTATTCAAAGAAAGCCCGGAGCTCTCGTGGCGCTATCTGTTTCTGTGCGGACTCATCCCGGCCATGGTGGCCTTTGTTGTCCGCAAGTACATTAAGGAACCCGATCAGTGGACGGATGCGCACGCAGTGCGTACAGCTCGTATTTCCGACATTTTTACGCCTGAATTTCGTAAACGAACCATTGGGGCACTGCTTCTTGCTGTCGTTGCCCTGATCACTTGGTGGAGCTGTAATGCGTTTATCAGCGTGTTTACGACGGCGATGGCCCAGAAAGAAGCGGTTGACCGTGCATTGGATAAGTTAGGCACTGTCGCGCTGGTTGAGTCGTGGAAGCTGACAGCCAATTCAGCCTTCAACCTCGGCGGACTCATTGGGACATTGATCACAATTCCAGTGTCGAAACACCTTGGGCGCAAAGCGATGTTTGCCATTTATTTCGTGGCAAGTGCCGGCGCGCTTCTCGCAGCATTTGGAGTCAAGTGGACTCCCGACCAGCAGCTCCTGATGTACTTCCCGATTGGCCTCTCTGTCTTCGGTGTCTTTGGGGCGTTTACCTACTACCTCCCAGAGCTCTATCCAACGTGGCTGCGTGCAACGGGTGCCGGCTTTACCTATAACACCGGACGCATTATTGCCGCAGCCGGGCCATTCATTGTCGGAACGATTGCTGCGGGCGGCCTGGATGCGATGCGAAATGCATTGTTCATGGTTGGATTTGTTCCAATCCTCGGACTCCTCGCACTGCTCTATGCGACTGAGACGAAGGGACTTGCCCACAGGATAGTTGATGTCAGAAACATCGGTGGATAACCCTGACGACTTCGGATTGAACGATTTTATTGAATCGTTGAAAGATTGTTGCCAACCTGTCCATAGAAACCTGACCTGACCCGTGCGATGGGCATAAACATCGTTGTATTCTCTACGCGGGCTGAAACGGCAATGCTGCCGCAACGACCCAATTCCGGAGGTAACCATGTCGTCTTACACACCACTTCGCTGGGGCATCATTGGATGCGGCTCAATCGCAAATCGACTCGGAAATGATGTCGTCCGTCTTGAAGACCATAGGCTGCAGGCTATTGCATCCCGGGATGCATCCAAAGCCGCTGCTTATGCCGAGCAGTTTGGTGTTGTAACGCAGCACACCGGCCCGGATGCTTACACAAACGTTGTCAACGACCCGGATGTCGACATCATTTACATTGCAACACCGCATAACTTCCATAAAGAGCAAGCCCTCCTTGCAATCGCTGCTGGTAAGCCCGTTCTCTGCGAAAAGCCATTTACTGTGAACACCGCTGAAGCCGAAGTTGTAATCGCTGCGGCACGCGCAAAGGGTACATTCCTGATGGAAGGTGTCTGGAGCCGCTGCTTCCCGGTCTGGCGCAAAGTGATGGAGCTGATCGGGGCTGGTGAAATCGGACATGCACGGATGCTTTATTCCGACTTTGGCTACCGCGCAGGAAACCTCGGGGATGATCATCACCTAACCGGTTACAACGCCGAGGGACGTCTCTTTAACCGTAACCTCATCGGTGGTGGTCTGATGGATGTCGGAATCTACCCAATCAGCATCGCCAACATGGTTTTCGGTAACCCTGTTGATGTAAAGGCTGTCGGTGTCCTCGGCAACTCTGGTGTGGATGAAAATGTTGGCGTCGTATTGGCCTATGCAAATGGCGAAGTTGCGACGGCAACCACGAGTATTCAGGTGACAACCCCATTCACAACAACCATCCTGGGTACCGCGGGTCGGATCGAAGTCGAGAGCCCTTGGTGGCGCCCGAAGGCATTTTTCCTCCACCGTGATGGCAAGGATGCCGAACGCTTCTCATTTGAGCATGAGGGCGAGGGCTTCCAGTTTGAAGCGATGGAAATCGCCGATTGTCTTCGCGCTGGCAAGACAGAGTCAAGTGTGATGCCACTGAGTGACACACTCTCGGTGATGCGATCCCTTGATGCAGTACGTGCCCAGCTCGGTCTTGTGTATCCGGGAGAGTAATATGGCAAAGCGTTTTCAACGGATAGCGCCCAGCTTTGCTGGCGTAGATGCCGCAGGCATCGAAGCGTTCATCAACCGCGTCGATGCCGAAGTCGGTGGTCTGCACTCGGTGATGATGTTGCGGGATGGCAACGTCTTCGCCGAGTGTTGGTGGAATCCTTACAAGCCTGACTATCAGCACACGATGTACTCGCTGAGCAAAAGCTTCACGAGCACTGCTGCTGGTTTTGCGATGCTGGAGGGCAAGCTACGTCCAACAGATCCGGTCATTAAGTTCTTCCCGGATAAGCTGCCGGCCAAGGTCAGTGCAAATCTTCAGGGGATGCAAGTTCAGCACCTCCTGATGATGGGAACCGGGCACGCCACAGAACCGAATGCATTGCTTCAGAGTGATCCCAATGCGGATTGGATCAAGTTGTTTCTCAACCATCCTGTGGAATTCACTCCCGGAACGCACTTTGTCTACAATAGCGCTGCAACCTTTATGGTGTCCGCTATCGTCCAGAAAGTGACCGGTCAAACCGTGCTTGACTACCTCGGACCACGCTTGTTCCGCCCACTTGGTATCGAGAACCCGGTCTGGGAAACCAACCCTGCTGGCATCACTGCCGGCGGCTGGGGGTTACATATTCGAACGGAAGATGTCGCCGCCCTCGGTGAGCTCTACCGCAACAAAGGCGTCTGGAAAGGCCGCAGAATCCTTCCGCGCTCTTACGTTGAAGCGGCAACACAGAAGCAAATCAGTAATGGTAACGATGCCAATAGCGACTGGGCGCAAGGCTACGGCTATCAATTCTGGCGCTGTCGAAACAATGGCTTCCGAGGGGATGGTGCATTTGGTCAGTACTGCTTGGTCTTCCCAGATAAGCAGCTGACCGTTGCCATCACCAGCGGAGTCGGTGATATGCAGCGTGTGCTAGATATTCTGTATGCGACGGTGCTTCCTGCAGTAGGTGCATCCACAAATACACCAGCCGACAAACGTCTGCTCGAGCGCGTGCGCAAGGCAGAAGTTCCCGTTCCAAAGGCCGTCACATCCCGGGTTCGACTTCCAATCGGCAAGACGTATCAGTTCGACACGAATTCCTATGGAATGGAATGCATACGGTTCACTCCAGCTGCACGTGGCGTTGAAATCTCGGTTGTCAGGAATGGCAAGTCACAGTCGCTGCTGGTCACGGAAAAGGGATGGCAGGTAGCCGACACAACTTGGGAAGTTGGTCTAAACCGCCTTCAAACTGAGGGACACGCGTATCGAAATGCCGCCCGCGGAGCGTGGACGAGCACATCGACATATTCCATCCGGAACTACTATGTCGAAGAACCATATATTCAGTCCATCGACTTGTCCTTTGGCCCGGGGACGCTCAACTGGTCAAGCAGCTTTATCGCGATGTTTGGTGGGGATGGACGAATTACGGCATCCTCACGCGAAGTGAAATCCTAGGAGCAACTATAAGTAATGCCAACATTAAAAACCGGCTCGATCCCCGGAGTGCGTCTGCCCATCACGCGGATTGTCCAAGGATCGATTCAGATCAACACGGAAGATGATGCCATCGGATTTGGCCAACTCGACACGATGGTAGAAGTTGGTATCAATACGATTGACTCTGCCTACATTTATGGTGGTGGTGCCCAAGACAGAATCATCGGCCGCTGGATGCAAGCCCGTGGAAATCGTGACCAGCTCG
Source organism: Armatimonadota bacterium (assembly GCA_046075665.1). Classification (GTDB taxonomy): domain Bacteria; phylum Armatimonadota; class Armatimonadia; order Armatimonadales; family Armatimonadaceae; genus CAIRTT01. The sequence continues at coordinate 6,199 of JBJTQN010000332.1, forward strand.
TCGTTATTGCCAAGGGGTGCCACCCCGGCGATGGCCGCAATCGCGTCACACCATACGACATCGGAACGCAGCTCCATGACATCCTTGTTCGGATGAAGACAGACTATGTGGATATGTTTGTCCTTCACAGGGATGACACTAATGTTCCGGTTGAACCCATTGTGGACACGCTGAACCAATACGTTCGTGAAGGCAAGATTGGCGCATTCGGTGGAAGCAACTGGACAACATCCCGCCTCGAGGAATCAAACTCCTATGCTGCTGCATCCGGACAAGTCGGGTTTGCCTGCTCAAGCCCAAACTTTTCGTTAGCACGTCAGCTCAAAGAGCCCTGGGATGACTGCGTAACGATTAGTGGACCCGAGAATCAAAATGCACGTGACTGGTATGCAACGCAGAATATGCCGCTATTCACTTGGTCATCGATGGCCGGCGGGTTTATGAGTGGGCGTATCACACGATCGAATACCGCAGACTTCACAGACTACTTTGGAAAATTGGCGGTTGAATGCTATGCATCCGAGGACAATTTCCAACGTGTTGACCGTGCTGCGGAGCTGGCAGCGTCCAAGGGCTTGACGATGCCACAAATCGCCCTCGCGTATGTTCTGAATTATCCGCTCAACATCTATGCTTTGGTGGGATCTGCAAACGCCGATGAAATGACAGCAAATGCAGCCGCAAGCCTAGTAGAGCTCACGCCTGCTGAAATGGATTACCTTGACTTGAAAGCTGATTCACTGGCTTAGAAGTTCAAGGACATTGAGAAGACAACCGTCGGTCGGGATTCCAACCGGCGGTTTTTAATTACAATTGGGTTGTATATCCGATGACAAGAGCTAACATCGGGCATAGCGTTCTACAAATATCCGATGTAATCCGTCCACGTTTACGTACAAAAACGCTTTCCTGC
>JBJTQN010000333.1:0-5153 GCA_046075665.1 Armatimonadota bacterium
TAGCAGGCTTCCCGTGTGATGCGTTCCGGGGCGTATTCGGTGCCAATAAAGCCATCGTAGGATTTGGAATCTGCCGGGTTATCGGTTGGTCTTAGTTTCTGATTCGGGCTGAAGTCAGGATTGTTTAGGGGGACTTTGCGACTGCCATCATCGAGGAATGCCGGGTAATGGTTGTGCGCGTGGCGCTGACCATGGTAGCCAAAGAACCGATTGAAGCCGCGCTTGAGGGGTTCTCCCGAGTTCCCAGGTTTTCCGAGTCCCCATTTGCCAAAGCCACCGCAGATGTAGCCGAGGTCGCTTAGCATTTCGCTAAGCATCGGGATGTTTGCCGGGACCGGCATTTGTTCGTCAAGTCCGACATCTTTGTTGTCGCGGATGGGTGCATGTCCTGAGTGGAGGCCGGTCATGAGCACGCAGCGGGACGGTGCGCAGACGGGGCTTCCGCTGTAGTGCCGGGCGAAACGCACACCTTGCTCGGCAAGCTTGTCGATGTTTGGCGTGGAAAACCGCCGTTGTCCAAAGCAGGAGATGTCTCCGTAGCCAAGGTCATCCGCAAGAAAGAAGACGATGTTTGGGCGGCGGTTTTGGCGTTTGTTGGGGATGTTGGAACGGGTGAACATGGCGTTGGATGCTCCCGGTGGAATTACCGGTAGTCTACATCCGAATTGCGCTTCGTCCACAAAGCAGAAACCCCGGGCTATCGTCAGATAGCCCGGGGTGGGGGATGGAAGCAGAGGTACTTAGGTGCTAGCCCACCTTGACCTTTTGACCCGGAATCAGACGCTTGCCTGGAACCCGGGGGTTTTTGAATCGGACACCTTCGAAAGTAACCTGCAGAATTTCCAGTGCGACACGTGTGTCAGACTTATCTGCATTAATCATCCGCCAGTGACCCGACTCTCGGCTACCGAACAAGACCTGTGCAGTGTGCTTAATCCGCTGGGTCTTGGAATCCAGTTTTTCTGCTGACATTCCTGTGACCTGCAGTAAGTGCTCCAGATTTGAACGGCTGGCTTTTACAACATGCCAGTTCTTTGGGAGATTCCGCGTTGTTGCATATTCCCGCAAATCACTGATCTTGTCGTGCTCGGGATCAAGTGACACGCTGATGACGACTTTATCTTTTCGAAGCAGTGGGGACATCATCGCCAGAATCTTCTTGAGATTCATCGTCGTACCAGGGCATGTTCCATTACATCGAGTGTAGAAGAACTGAATAATCAAGTTCTTTCCCTCACTGAGTGCAGCAACCGTCGTCGCCGTACCATCGGTCTTTGTGACGATGGTGTCTGGCGTCCATTGGTGCTGAACGTGCTTTTGTGTCAGGACAATGGGGCCCCGAGGTACCCACGGGGCTATCTTGATAGGGTCGTCCTTAGGGGATGACATTGTACCAACCCATCATCGCCATATCTTCGTGCCCAAGGTTGTGGCAGTGGAACACGTAAGGTCCGGTGAATGTTCGGAACTGAACATACAGCTGGCAGGCACTGGTGTTGGAGAGCAACACGACGTCCTTGCGTCCGCGTTCCCATGGCTGTGGCGTTGCACCTCCACGCTTGAGGATACGGAAGAACTCCTGGTGGATGTGGAGTGGGTGATCCCAGCCACCGCCCTTGACCGAAACGTTCCAGATTTCTGCCGAGCCGAGCTTTGGTTGGAAGAGAGGAACATTCGGGTTCCATGGAAGGCCATTGATGGTCCAAATTCCGCCAGCCTGTGACAGAACCAGGGAGCGTGTTGCCACGACTTTGGTCATGTCAACGGGTGTGAGCGGACGTAAAACTGCCGGTACGCGGCTTGGGTCTGGAGCCGCCGTAACGCCTTCAACAACAAACAGGACCACTGGGTCACCTGTTGGGGAAACACCAGCAGGTTTGTTGCCATCAGTTTGAATCAAGTGGTCATTAAGTGTGATCTGTGTGCCTGCTGGGAAGCTTGAGAAGTCTACGATGATTTCGTAGCGCTCAGCGTTGCCCATCTGACGTTGTGTAACCTGCACTGGTGCTGGGAGGAGACCACCATCGGATGCGATGATCTTGAATGGGAGGCGTGTCGTTCCCTTCCAGAGTCTAAACATCCACTCGCGTGCCATCGATCCTGCGAGGAGGCGGAAGCGGTACTTGCGGCGCTAAACCTTGAGGTATGGCTTGACCTTTCCATTGACGGTCTTAAGGTTACCAACCTGGCCTTTGGTGTCCAGCTGGTTGAAGAGCAGGGAGCCATCGGCGTTCAGAGCAACATCACCGAAGACGAGTGGCACATCGAACTGACCCGATGGCAACCGCAGCGCGGCTGGGTTGGTGTCATTTTCGTTCCCTGAGTCAAGGGTGTCGAAGTGCAGGGACATTCCAGCGAGTCCACGGTAGACGTTCGATGCTGTGTAATCGATGGTGTGGTCGTGGTACCAGAGAGTTGATGGCCATTCGTTCGAGTCATTGTCAGGAACGATGTTTGGAATCAGGTGGTCGCGGTAGGTACCTGGGTGGATAAAGTCGAGTGGCCAGCCATCATCCATTGGGGACTGGTGTCCACCGTGGTGGTGCGTGGATGTCTCTGGCATACCGAAGCCAACGTGTGCTGGGTTGAGGTTGTTGATGCGGCGGATGACGGTCGGAACTCCGAGGCGGTTGATAAATGTTGGGCCAGGGAAGGTTCCGTTGTATAACCACATCTTCGTTGCAGGCAGGTCGCGGTGGAACTGGTGGAAGCCTTCGGCTTCGATCAGCTCATGGTAGTTTGGTGCACCGAATGCCGTAACACGTGGGTCAAAGGCCGCTCCACTGATGATGTTCTGTGGATTGAGGACCGGAGGTGTAGGCAGTGGATCCACCCATGGTGTCAAAGTGACGGGGGTTCCGGCTTGGGCTATGCCCTTTCGCATGATGAACGGCGCAGCGGTGACGCCTGCACCGGCTGCGAGTCCAGTCGTTAGTAGTGTTCGTCGATTCATTGTCATTTCCTGTTTTTCGGCTTGCTCTGGAAGATTACGAAGTCAATAAACAAGCCGTGTTCGTAATGTTTTTGTTCAACAGGCCGTTAACAATTTGAATAGATGTAACAAATACGGTGCTTTTGTAAATGGTTTTTAATACTGATTCTAAATGCAGGTATTTTTGCTTAATTTCGTAGTCGCTGACACACCAAGCGTTAACGCGCTACATAATCGTTGGTAAGCGCTTACGATGGGTACTGGTAACACTTACAGTGGCACAATTTTGAACGCGCTGCCGACTGTAATCAGCCAAAACTTCAGTTGGTAATCCACTTGTCGTACCAGAATTGGACGTTGTGATTCGTTTGGGATTTCTCCAATGTGAAGCATCCTTTGTGACACCAGAGCGTGGTGGGTTTAGATAACGTACATCACTGAATGTGAGTCACGCGAGCTCCTTTGGTACAAGAATTCCAGACCACTCAGGGGGGGCCATGCGCCATATTCTGGTTCACTGGCTCATGAAGTCAACCTCTGTTGTTTAGGATCCAAACGGATCCAAACAGCGTGTCATGCGCTCATTAGAAGCATTCAGGGGACCGCCAGGGCGTCCGTGTAGCGATTGGTGTGATCATGCTGCTCCATTACGTGAGATTTGAACCATTGAGAGTGGACGCTGGCTTTCGAGTTTTACTGTTTGTGTGTAGCCTCTCGTGCGCCTGCACCGGTTTACGTACGACTCGTTAACGCGGGTGATTAAGACTGCGCGCCTGTAAATGTCAAACAGCCCACACCGAGCGGTGAGGGCTGCTTTCAGATGACAATCAATCAAACAAACAGGCTGGATGGATTAGGCTCTGGATCGCCGGTTTCTGTCCAGTGTGACGCCAGGGCGTCGTGGGTTGCGATACTGAACACCATCGAATGTGATTTGGAAAAGCTCCTTCACTACGTGGGGTTCAGACCACTGGGGGTTGGCCATGCGCCAACGTCCCGTTCTTTGGCTTCCGAAAATAACTTCAGAAGCGTGTACGATTGCTTTCGTCTTCTTATCATATGGCTCAGCATTGAATCCGATAGAGTCCAGCAGAGAGTCGAGTGCCTGACGGTCGCAGCGTGCAACCTGCCACCATTCGGGCAGCTTGTTCCTGCTTGCGAAGGATTTCAGGTCTCCTGTCGTATCACGCTCGGGGTCGAGCGAGATCGACAGGATCACTGCATCTTTTTCAAACTTGCCGGGCATCATCCGCGCAATCTTTTTCAGGTTGTGCGTCGTTACCGGGCAGCTGCCATTACATCGTGTGTAGAAGAAGTGCAGGACCAGATCACGTTGCTTTGCAAGCGCACTAATCGTCGTCTTCGTTCCGTTCTTAAGTGTAATGGGCGCATCAGGCGTCCAGTTTTTCGGTGTCACCCGCATCGGAACGAGCATTGGCTCCCTCCGAATACGGGGATCGACACGAATCGGGTCATCCTTAAGGTTGGACATCGTACCAACCCATCATCGCGAGGTCTTCGTGGCCCAAGTTATGGCAGTGGAACACGTAAGGTCCTGTAAAGGTTCGGAAGCCGACGTACAGCTGAACGGGTGACTTGTCCCAAACCAGAACGACGTCTTTCTTACCTCGCTCATGGGCAGGAGGCGTCGTACCAGCACGCTTCAGGATACGGAAGAACTCCTGGTGGATGTGCAGTGGGTGATCCCATCCACCGCCCTTGACCGAGACATTCCAGATCTCAAACGTGTTGAGCTTTGGCCGGAACAATGGAACCGTTGGGTTCCAGACCTTGTCATTGATGGTCCACATTCCGCCCTTCTTGCTGAGCACGAGGTTGCGGGTAGCAACGACGCGGTTCAGCTCGATTGGAGGCAGTGGGCGAAGCGTGGCAGGAACCTGGGATGGATCTGGTGCATCGCGGTCAACGACAAACAGAAGAAGGGGATTGCCAACCGCTGCAATGCCGTCAGGCTTGTTACCGTCGATCTGTACCACATGGTCATTCAATGTAATTTGCTGACCAATTTGGTAGCGGCTAAAGTCGACAACAATTTCATAGCGCTCAGCGTTTGCCTGATGAAGGACATTCGTCGTCACTGGATTTTCGAGAAGCCCACCATCCGATGCGATGATTTGGAACGGTGAGTTATCGCTCAAGCGGAAGCGGTACTCACGAGCCAAACCACCAATCAGGATGCGGAAGCGGTACTTGCGGCGCT
>JBJTQN010000334.1:0-9400 GCA_046075665.1 Armatimonadota bacterium
TTCAATTTCAGCCCCTGAAAATCCGATTGCTTTACGGGCGAGCAGGTCAACATCATGATTGTCAACATCACGTCCGCGTTTACGTAAATGAATCGAAAAAATCTCCTTACGCTCTGGATGTGCAGGCAAATCGACGAAAAATATCTCGTCAAAGCGGCCTTTGCGCATCAACTAAGGTGGCAACGCCGATACATCATTCGATGTCGCGATAACAAAAACAGGCGCCTTTTTATCTTGCATCCAGGAAAGGAATGTTCCAAACACACGACTTGTCGTTCCGCCATCCGAAATGCCGGAGCTCTGCGTACCGCTAAATCCCTTTTCCAGTTCATCAATCCACAGAAGACAAGGCGCTACGGACTCTGCTGTAGCGATTGCTTTCCGCATATTTTCTTCAGAAGAACCAACAATGCCAGCAAATATGCGGCCGACATCGAGGCGCAGCAATGGGAGGCGCCAAAGGCTGGCAATCGCTTTCGCCGTTAGGGACTTACCGCAACCTTGTACACCTAACAGGAGAATTCCCTTTGGTTCCGGGAGACCATATTCCTTGGCTTTACCGCTGAAGCTTGCCGTCCGCTGGTTCATCCAGTCTTTCAGCAAGTCCATTCCACCGACATCGTTGAATGCTTCGGATGCCCGGTAGTACTCAAGAATGCCTGATTTCCGGATGATTTGTTCTTTTTCTCCGAGAATTACATCGATGTCAAAGCAACGCTTTTCAACCAGAGACTTTGCGAAGACATTTTCAGCTTCATTACTTGTAAGTCCGCTCGCAGCTTTGAGAACCTGTTCGCGCTGGTCTGTGGACAGACGCACATCCACTTGAGAGTTACCCCGTACGCTCTGGATGATACCTTCGAGGAGACGGTCCAAATCAGTTACAGTAGGAAGCTGGTAATCAACAACGGTGATTTCTTTCTCGAGTTCCACCGGGAGTTTGAGCATCGGAGAAAGCAATATCAACGTCTTGTAGCTTGTTTTAAGTGCATAGACCAGATCCCTTAGTTTCCGTATGACGACGTGGTCTGTCATGAAGGGGTGAAAGTCCTTGAGCAGAAAAACGCTTTGATCGGGGGCAGAGAGAACCTGATCAAGCGCTGCTATTGGATCCCGCGCTCCAATATTTCCACCGAGTCCACTCGTGATGGTCCATTGGACGAGTTTTTTGCCGCGTCGCTGGCAAATCTCGCGGAGCGCTTCCTCCACTCGTCTCTCCTCCCACGACACGACATACACAATCGGGTAACGGGCGCGGATGAGCGTTTCCAGCTCCTGGTCAACAGTCGTGGGTTGGTTGGACAAGCGAATCTCCCAAAGTCAAGTCATTTATTATAGCGGTAGCGCACGTTCGTCGTGACACTCATATCAAGACAAGTGCAAGTCCCTTCTCAGCAATTACCTGCTTCGAAGCCAATTTCCATAAAGTCATCCGTTTGGCAGAGTTCTTGCTTCACTATTCTCCGTCAGGCCGCCGAACCTGGCAGGAGAGAAGACAAACGGTGTCGATACTTACTACTACGAGAACAAAAAAGCGCACACCCATTGATCCCGTGGGAACCAAACATGGTGGAACAAAGCCTGTTCTTCCAGCAATTACCCCGGAAGCAATACAACAGTTCCAAGATCAACTTTATTCGTTATCAGTGTTTGCCTGGCTTCGTTGGCCAGATGGCATCAAGTGTATTCACTGTGGAGCTGAAGACCCTGGATTCCTTTCTACCCGTCAAATATGGAAGTGCCGGGATCCCCGATGCCGTAAGCAGTTCTCAGCGCGTCGCGATACGTTGTTGGAGGATTCTCCAATCCTGATCGGCGATTGGCTTGCAGTCCTATGGATGGTAGCAAATCAGCGTGGTGGAGTCAGCTCCTATGACCTCAAGGAACTTTTGGGAGTCACCCAGAAGACCGGTTGGTTGATGCTTCGCCGCATTCGCATGGCAGTTCAATACCTGCATGAGACTGGCACTCCGATGCCTAAGCGTGCCAGAACTGAGGCAGAGCGTTTTGCACGTCTGACAGCACATGTCCTGTTGGTCAGTAATAAGCAGCTGGCGGATGAAGAAGCAGCCGTCGATGCCGGAAAGCCGTTGAGCAATCCGTTTGCCCGTCGAGGTGCAGACCGCACTGGGCTCCGCTCGATGACCGATGCTGCATAGATCTCCATAACTCTCCTGGAATCAAACACTGTCCCGCCCGTTGGCGGGACAGGTCTTCGTTTAACGGTACGATTCCAAAATGACGCTGTGGGAAATTATGGTTGGGTACCCTGGCTCACAGGACATCGATCAACACCCTTACTACCCATACCGACTGGCAAAACTTGCCTGGCACGTCTACCATCATAGTTTTACTAAGAACGGGCGATGGTTTCTCGGTGGCACTGCCATCGCGAACATATCGTTCACGATGTTCTGGTCATTTGATATCCAGACGTGGATTCTCGCTACAGCCATTAACTGTCTATGGCTACCTGATTTCATCGCGAAGTCTCTTCCCCTGACCGATTCAGTCAATCTCACCGGTAAGGTCATCATCCGGGCGGGTGAAGCACTAACGCTATCGGCGGCCACGACAGCCTTGTCACCGAACAGTCTTGTTCACTTTGAACGTCTCCCGCTTGCATTGGTGTCTACACATGATGAAGGATTTGCAGCCACAGAGACTTCTGTAATCCCGATGAGCCTGATTGGACGCTTTCGGGGGAAGTGGAACGTGCCGGCAATTAGAATCAGCCGTCCTGGCCCCTTCGGCCTCATCGCCCGCTCTCGCGTTGTTACATCAAGTGTCCAAATCACCGCCCTCCCCTCCGTTCCAGCTGCGAATACATTTGTGATCGCTAATGCGCTCTGCTCTCAGATGAAAGCTGCCCAGAGCAGTGCCATCAAAGCAGGTGATTCGGGAATCGATGTTATCCGTAACCACTCACCGGGTGATCCAAGTAACCGCATTCACTGGAGGGCATCCAGTCGGAGCGCCGCCACATCCCGGCCGACATTGCAGGTGCATGTCGCGCAACAGAGTGCTATCGATGGCGTGCATATCGTGATCGATGAACGTGTTTTCACGGATGCCATCTCCAAGTGGCAACACTGGTCAGGGCGTGGCGTACGCGAACCCTTGCCGATTGAGGACTTTGAAGCGCTTATCAGCCTTGCCTATGCCTGTGCACTGACTGCACTTAAGGACGGCTCGCTCATAGCATCGATCAGCAGTCAGCGACAACGGTTTACAGATCTGCACACCCCGGATGACATAGCTGTGGCTTTTGCCAACATTTCGCATTACGAGACCCCATCCGGCGATGTCGGTAAAGTGCCTGAACCAGCCGTCCCGGATGCCGATGCGTATGTCTTCTCTCTAGTCCCAGAAACCTTGTCCGCAGGCTTGGAATCAAAACAGAGACAATCAGTTCTGATTGTTTCGGATTTGCGCGGTGAGGTAACAAAGGTACCGATAAATGCCTAATCGGGTATCAAATGCCACTGTCGTCATGACCAACATCTCGGTATTGCTGACGGCCCTCGCAGTGATAAGCATGGCTGGCTGGCTACCTCTCCCTATCGGAATCGCCGTATGTTCGCTTATCGCATGCGTCGTTCGTCCACAGTGGAAAGCTGGTCTGTGGATGTGGATTGCAGCTGCAGCCTTGACTACGCTTGGCGCCATTACGACACCAGATTCATCTCCGATGGAGCTTCTCCAAATAGGTCCGGCACGCCCGCGAAACCTTTTGATGCAGGCAGCCCTAGCAGGGACATTCGTTAATGCGCTGGCATACCGACAACAAGACCCAAGGCGTAGTGCCCTTCTAGTAATGATTGGAGTCATTGTCACAGCAACCGGAATCACGAACACATTTTCGCTGCCCGGTAAAATCGCCGCCGGTATCCTTCCACTCACCGTCGCGATTCTGCTTAGCATAAACAACATTTCTGTCAAACCATCCCCAAAAATACTCCGCTGGCCACTCATGGGGACACTTGGTTTCTTGCTAGCATTTGCTGGCAGCACCACGCTGATCTCGTCCAGGAAAGACTTTTTGTATGAGCTCGGCAATCGGATGTTGGATGCACGGTCATCGCCCACAGGAGGCTCACGGGGTATTGAACAACCTCAGCTAGGGCCGACATATGGCGATGCCGGAAGCACCGCACGCGTTCTTCATGTTGGTTCACCAAAGCCACTGTATCTACGCCAGGCTGCCTATACTTCTTACCTTGCGGGTGTGTGGGGACCACCTCTAACATTTCGGAGAATGGCCCCTCTGCCATCCAAGTTCATCGTTGGCACTGATTCGAATGCCATCTCCATCCTTCGCTACGATGCAACGGACCGTGTTGTCTATATTCCTGCAGAATCGACAGGTATCGTCGCGGATGCCGACAGTAACCTAGCTTGGGCTCAGGATGACAGCGGACCAATAATCACTGGCCCGGATGCTTCGGCTGAATACGCGGTCATTCTTGGTGCTGCTAACTTCGCTCCAAGGGCTGAGACCCTCATGGGTTTGGACTCAGAAGTTCAACAGGATGCATCCCTTGATGTACCCGATGAGCTCTCAGGACCACTGGAGCGTTTTATCGCACGCAATGGCATTGAGGATGGCTATACGCTTGACACTGCACAAGCCGTAGTCGCAGCGCTTCACCGTGAACACGAGTACTCACTTACCTTTTCTCCCAACCCAGGGGATGCGCTGGCATCATTTCTGGATTCACCCGGGGATGGTGCCCACTGTGCCTATTTTGCCAGTGCCACGGTGATGTTGCTACGATATCTAGGCTATCCTGCACGCCTTGTGAGTGGCTTTTATGCCCATGAACCTGCTGGTAATGGGATAACTGTCCGTGGAAGAGATGCTCATGCGTGGGCTGATGTTCACGTACCGGGCAAAGGCTGGGTGTTGGTCGAAGCCACACCAGCAGCAGGTCTTCCAGCTGGCGATGCTACCAGTGTTGGCTGGCTTTCACGTCTCTGGGAGAAAATCACGGATTCTGCACGCCAAATTCGAACAGACTTGGAAAATGGCAACGTCACGTTTATTTCCGTGCCATCCACCTTCGTCGCTATCATCCTCGCGTGGTCGTACTTCGCAAAGCGTCGTCGAATCTCTAAGTCAGGCGTGTCTGACCCTTTTTTCAAGGAATTCGTTCGGATTTACAACCGCATTTGCAATAAGGTTGGCATTCCAAATGTAGGTAACGAGACGCTAATGCACCATTTCAATACGCATGCCAACAGCTTCGATGAGAGTTTGCGCACCGAAATGCAAAATTGTGTCGCGAACTACGAACAATGCCGCTATGGGACTATGGTTGCGGATACAGATGACCTATCAAATCTGCGACGTATCTACCAACGTTTGCGTAAACATTGAATCCAGTAAGTGTAAGTGCTAGACTTGGCCTATGCGCATCATTCGATTTCTGACCCAAGCTGGGGAAACCCTGCACGGCATCGCGACAGATGCCTCACTGACCTCTGCACGTGTGTTTTCGGATGCACCCTGGAATGGTGGAACCGAAACGGGTGAAATCGCACAGGTTGCATCCCTCCTCGCACCTGTCGTTCCGGTAAACATTTTATGTATCGGGCTCAACTACAAGCGCCATGCCGAAGAGAGTGGGATGCCTGTACCAGAACGGCCATTGTTGTTTATTAAGGCTACATCCACGCTACTGGACCCGGGAGCTGATATCGAATTGCCGGCTATCTCTGATGAAGTCGACTACGAATGCGAGCTCGCAATCGTCATCGGTAAGCGTGCAAAGCATGTCTCAGAAGAAGATGCCCTTGACTACGTTTACGGTTACACATGCTGTAACGATGTTTCAGCGCGTGACTGGCAGCTTCGCTTGGACAAGCAATGGGCCCGTGGAAAGTCCTTTGACACCTTCTCTCCCCTTGGTCCGAGCATTGTGACCACGGATGAAATCCCTGACCCAAACAATTTAGCTATTTCGACACGGGTTAACGGTGAGACGCTGCAGTCCAGTCATACATCCGACATGATTTTTAACGTCCGACATATCATCAGTTATCTGTCACAAGGGCTCACTCTGCTCCCGGGAACCGTCATCCTGACTGGAACACCTGAGGGCGTTGGGATGGGACGAACACCTAAGCGCTGGCTGAACCCAGGGGATGTCTGCGAAATTGACATTGAAGGCATTGGTGTGCTCCGAAATACATGTGTTGCTGAGGTGGTGGTATGAGCGCTCTTCGCCTCGATGGCAAGCATGCCGTTGTAACAGGGGGAGCAAGTGGGATTGGACAAGCGATTGTCGATCGGCTAGCCGAATTCGGTGCCCGGGTAACCGTCCTCGATCTGACTGCCAGAGATGGTTTTCCGTTTAGAATCATCCCCACGGATGTCAGTAATCCTGAGTCTGTTTCTGATGCGTTTGCCGCAATCGATGAAATCGCTCCAGTCGATATTCTCGTATGTTCAGCTGGCATCGGTTTTGTCGGAAACATTCTTGGTACAACGCCGGAAAAGTTTGACCAGCTCATGGGGGTAAATGCGCGCGGCGTGTTTCTGTGTAACCAGCAGGTAATCAAGCGCCTGACGGAATCCGGTCGCCCGGGTGCCATCGTAAATATCTGCTCCATCGCAGCCAAAGTCAGTCTCGCAGAGCGCTTTGCCTACAGTGCAACCAAGGGTGCGGTCTTGATGATGACAAAGTCGATCGCACAGGACTATATCCACCAGGGAATCCGTTGTAACTGTGTCTGCCCGGCCAGGGTGCACACGCCGTTTGTTGATGCCTATCTTGCAAAGAACTACCCGGGGCAGGAAGCTGAAAAGCTTGCCGAGCTTAGTTCAGCACAGCCAATTGGCCGCATGGGTAAGACATCGGAAATAGCATCAATGGTGCATTACCTCTGCTCGGATGAAGCATCGTATATAACGGGTGCTGACTACGATGTGGATGGCGGCACATTGGCGATGCGCTAACGGGTGGCAATTCCCTTTACGGTCACATTTTTGGGTACCGGGACCAGTACCGGTACCCCGATGATTGCCTGCGGGTGCGCCGTTTGCCACTCAGATGACCCTCGCAATCGACGTACTCGCCCATCTATTCTGGTTACGACGACTAGCGGACGCATCCTCATTGACTGTACTCCTGAAATGCGGCTCCAGCTCCTTGCCGCACGAACTCCGTCCATCGATGCTGTCCTTCTAACCCATGCCCATGCAGATCACATTCACGGCCTCGATGACCTCCGCCAACTGACATTTGCATCCGGTCTTCCGGTGGACGTCTATGCATCTTCTAGGACGCTCAAGCGTGTGATGCACGTGTACGATTACTGCTTCAAGGATACGGGCCCGGGCGGAGGTAAACCGCAGCTGCTCCTCTATGAGCTTGACTACGGACAGACCATTGAGCTTGCTGGTATTCCAATCAAGGCAACGAGGCATTTGCATGGAACACTGGACGTGACATCGTACGTGATTGGTAACCGCTTCGTTTACTGCACGGATGTCAGTCTCATCCCCGAGGAGACGATGGCGGAGTTTCAGGGCAAAGATGTCATCGTTGTTGGAGCAGTACGTCCTGACAGCAAGCCTCACGCCAGCCACTTTGTGCTTCCTGAAGCGCTGGATGTCCTGAATCGCCTCGCCCCCCGACTGGGTTTGATTACCCACATGTCACATTCTTTCGAGCATGGAACCGTAGAAGCTCAGCTACCGAAAAATCGACGGCTTGCATACGATGGGATGATCGTGACAATGTCTGAACATGGGATTTCGCTGAGTGGCCCAGACGATTCTGGTGTTTGATTGCCGATAGAATCTACGTATGGAAGCCGAAACACCGCAGGATGTTGCATCATCCATCTTTGCAAAAATAGTAGCTGGACAGATTCCTGTGCAGGCCGTTTACGAAGATGAATTTGTCATCGCTTTTCCTGACATCGCACCGGTAGCCCCGACGCATATTCTGGTGATTCCCAAAGCTGCCATCCGTGATGTCGCCTGTGTCGCAACCCTGACAACTGAGCAGGTAGCTGGATTCCTACTCGGTATTGCAAAGACTGCAGAGGCGTGTGGACTAGATGCGTGCGGTTACCGAACAGTTATGAATACGGGAGAGGATGGCGGGCAAACCGTCCCTTACTTACATGCACACATTTTGGGTGGCCGACCGCTTACATGGCCGCCGGGGTAATCAAAGATGAACGATAACAAAGACGCAGAAGTGGGTTCATCCAATGAACAGCCGCAGCAGGTTTCCCGCCGGGATTTTCTCCGCCGTGCAACAACGGATGCGGCAAAGACGGGAATGGATGTCATCCCGGGAGCAAAGCTGGCCAATACCGTAGTCAAGACGCCGTGGTGGAAATCCATCGCCACATGGAAGTCAGACCGAACCAAGACTGATGAGGATAAATAACGTGCCAAAGACGGATTTGAGAGACATTTTGGATGTTTGTGTGGATGCTGCACTCGTGGCTGGAAAGCGGACTCTGGCCTACTTTCAGACCGGGGTGCAGCCTGACTGGAAAGAAGACGACACACCTGTCACTGTCGCTGACCGTGAAGCTGAGCGCGTCCTACGTGAGCGCATTTTGGCATCCTTTCCAGACCATTCCATCCTTGGCGAAGAGGAAGGCGAGTCCACTGGATCTGCACCATACCGCTGGGTCTGTGACCCAATTGATGGCACAAAAGCATTTGTCGGTGGTGTCCCATTGTATGGCACCTTGATTGGCGTAGAGCACGAAGGTCGTATCGTGGCAGGCGCCATTTACCTTCCTGCCCTGGATGACATGATTTGTGCAGCGGATGGTCTTGGTGCGTACTGGAATGGTCGGAAATGCAATGTTTCAACCAATCGGGACCTGTCCAAGTCCGTCGTTGTTTGTTCATCCATTGTCCGGTCACAGGAGCGGTCGGACGCCTTTGATAAGCTGACGAAGGCTACCTATCTTCAGCGTACATGGGGCGATGCATTTGGCTACTCACTGGTTGCCACTGGTCGAGTCGATATCATGCTTGATCCTGTGAAAAGCCCTTGGGATGTTGGTCCAATGCCAGTCATTTTTCGCGAAGCTGGTGGTCTTGCGACGACTTGGACAGGTGAAGAAGATATTCATGGCCGCGATTTCATCGCTGCAAACCGCCATATACATCCACAGGTTATCGATATTCTGAAGCACGGCTAACCGAACGGATGCTTCCAGACATCAGGACACCCCTTCCGGGACCAAAGAGCCGGGCGCTTGCTGCCCGGCGAGATCACCCACGCGATCTTCGTGCTCGCCAAGGAGGGCGTGAGGTCCGTGTAACGCGAGCGGGCTACCACGTCCAAATGCAAAGTCAGATTATTCGCCAACGGTCAGAACAAGCGTGTCGGGCATGGCCGTTGAGTTCCCCGGGTGCGGG
>JBJTQN010000335.1:0-3960 GCA_046075665.1 Armatimonadota bacterium
TCATGATGATGAAGATGGTACCACTCAGGTGATTTTCTGGTAGAATGCACGAGATGTAGAGGTGCGTCATGTATTTGTTACATAGCAACTCACTTAATCGCTACATGTTCCAGGTGGAGGATGTCCGGATGAATTGGCAGACTTCGGCCAAATTGGTCGCATTGACAGGTGTTATGACAGCGATGTCATTCAACGCTCCATCAGTTACCGCTCAGAGCAAGGATTTGGAGCGTACGCTTGCTGGCGTTCGTCTGAATGCTACCTCTCGCACAGTACTTTCGAAGTTTGGCAATCCAAACGAGATTTACATTGGTGACATTGGAGTTCGCATTCCTGGCACGGGTGCCCAGCAGGGTGGCGGTATGGGAATGGGTATGGGCGAAGATGGTGGCATGGCAGGTGGCCCTGGGATGATGGGTGGAATGTCCGGCGGTGCCGGCCCTGGCATGATGGGCGGTATGATGGGTGGTTCCGGTCCTCGCATGGGTTCATCTGGAATGATGGGTTCATCTGGAATGATGGGTGGCATGGCCGGTATGCGCGGTGGCGGATCTGGATCGATGGGTGCGCCCGCAGGGATGATGGGTAGTATGGCCGGCGGCGGACGTGGTGGCAAGATGGGTGCTATGGGCGGTGGCTCAGGCTCTATGGGTGCCCCTGCTGGTATGTCTGGTGCTCCTTCCAGCATGTTGGGTGGCATCGGTCGCATGGGTGGTGGCTCGAAGATGGGCGACGGTGAAATGGGTTCCATCGGCGGCGGTATGGGCGGAATGATGGGTGGAATGGGTGGAATGATGGGCGGTATGGGTGGAGACACCGGTAGCGGAGCCATCGGAGCATTCGGCCGCACGCAGAGTGCTGTAGCCCGTCAGCAGGAAGTCACGTGGGTCTACAATCGCACAACCAAGGATGCGAAGGGTCAGACGACGGCGATATCCTACGAGTTCTTGATTAATCCAGGCGGTTCAATCTCGCAGATTCGCTGTTTGGGATATCACTCTCCGATTAAGCCGACGACGCAGACGCCTTCTATTACGACTCAGAAGGGCATCCGTCTCGGGTCGAGTTATGTTGAGATTCTCCGTGCTTACGGTCAGCCTGACAGCTATGAGAAGTCCGGTAACATTTTGGTTCTTAGTTATCCTAAGAAGCATGTTCAGTTCCAGCTGATCAATCAGAAGGAGCAAGCGGAACCAACCAAGGCTGCTTACCGTGTTATTGCGATGACAATCGCAACCGTCGAAGGCTAGTCTACTCCTTCACTAGTTAGATTCATACCGTGAATGACGACAAAGAGCGTGTTCGACTCGCATCGGACTTAGTTCAAGTCGCATCACGGTATGTTTCTTTAAAACAGGTTGGTAATCGGTATAAAGCATGTTGCCCTTTTCATCAGGAGAAAACACCTTCGTTTTCCATTGATGCCGCAAGACAGACATGGCATTGTTTTGGTGCCTGTCAAACGGGTGGAGATGTTTTCTCGTTCGTTCAACGTGCCGAAAACCTTTCGTTTCCTGAAGCACTTCAGCGCCTTGCAGACATAGCGGGGATTGCGCTTCAACAAGCAACGGAATCACCCCAACAGGCCGTTGCACGGACAAGCCAAAAACAGCGTCTACGCGACTTGATGACAGAGGCGCAACGTTTCTTCCGTTTGGCATATCAAAACACACAGGGCGCAAAGGACTATGCGCATACGCGTGGCTTGTCCGATGACATCATAAATCAGTTTGGAATCGGCTGGGCACCAGATTCTTACGATGCACTGGCCAATCACCTGATGTCGTTACGCTTAGACATGGACGATGCGATTGAAGCGGGTCTTGTTTTTCGGCGAAACAAAGGCAACGGGTATACCGACCGATTTCGCAATCGCCTGATGTTTCCCATTCATGATTCGCAGGAACGTGTCATAGCGTTTGGAGGGCGTATAACGACGCAACAACAGGACACTGCTAAGTACTTAAATTCGCCAGAAACTCCCCTCTTTTCAAAGAGTCAAACGGTTTATGGTCTCCCGATGGCCAGAAAGTCGATCCAGGCTGAAGGCATCGTGATGGTTTCAGAAGGCTATATGGACACGGTTGTTTGCCATCAATATGGAGTAACCAATGTCGTAGCAACCTTGGGTACAAGTCTCACTGGTGACCATGTAAGGATTCTCCAGCGCTATGCCAAGACAGTACTCCTGACATTCGATGCCGATGACGCTGGCGAGCGCGCTGCCATAAAGGCATCCGAGCTCTTCCAATCCATCGACCCTGATTTGACAATCAGAGTTCTAAGAATGCCTCAAGGTGCGGATCCGGACTCATTTCTTCAAACACATGGTCGCGAAGCATTTATCAATATTGCATCGAATGCACTCAACATTCCAGAATTTCGCTTGGAAGTTTTGCGCAAGAAATTCGACCTCGGAACCACTAACGGCAAAGAACAATTTCTTCGCGCGGCGATGCGTCTTGTCGCAGACCAACCATCTACAATTGATCAGGATGGCCTTATTCGAAAGTTAGCTCCCTTCCATCCGACCTTTGAGACGAACAGTATTGGAGCCGAAGTTGCACTTCGAGCAGAGATACGACGCCTCACTCCAAATACCATTGAGAATGGTCCCCTACATGGCGGACATTCTCAGCGTAAACCAAAGTTCTCTGGTAAACAGCCCCGAGGTAATCGCCCATGGGAAACACCGCAGTATCGCTTGATGGATGAATCGATTCCTTCGGCGACTATTAGCGACAGCAATCATGTAAGGGCACAGGAAGTTTTGATTTTAGGGCTTACTGATGCCACATTTGGGACAATGGCTCACATGCTGATTACGGAAATGGGTGGCCTCGACCTCTTTATTGCCAAATCAGTTGAATCACTTGTCGAGCAAATCCACAGCTACGGCGATTTTTCTTCCATCCCGACCTCTAAGGCATTACTTGATCTCCTGCTTGCATCGCCGGCTGCCTCATCACTAACTGCCATTATCAACAAAGTCCAATCCGAACTGGACGAGAAGATGTTAAGGGATTGTACAGATACCCTGATAAAGCATCATGCGCGGTTGACACAACACGAAATTGCGAATCAGCTTCGCCCATCCAATCAGCAGCAACTCACCGACGACACATTACGCATGTGGCAGGCTCTAGCATCAGCTCGCAAAAAACACGATACGAATCTGAATTAGACGGTGACGGATGACAATCTCACGCTTCACGGTACAAACGATAATTAGCCAGATATCCACTTAGGAATACATCAAGTAGCACTGGCATCCACATGACAAAAATAGGATTCGCTGACACTTCGTGCTACCATAGACGTGATGTCAACTTCCTTTGAACAGGCGCTCAAAGAGCGTATTCTCGTTATTGATGGGTCTATGGGTGTGCTTTTGCAGCTTAAAGTACGCACCGAAGAGGCATATCGCGGTGAACGCTTTGCTAATCATCATAAAGACCTGCGAAACAATACGGAAGCACTCCTTCTACATTCTCCAGATTACATCAAGGATGTCCATGAACAGTACTTGGCCGCTGGAGCTGACATAATTGAGACATGTACATTCACCGCAAACTCCATTGCTCAGGAAGATTACGATCTCTCACAATATGTACGGGAGATGAACCTCGAGGCAGCGCGCATTGCGCGTGAGGCGGCCAACAATTTTTCGACGGAGGAGCATCCGCGGTGGGTCGCCGGTGGCATTGGCCCCTGTAATCGAAGTGCCAGTGTCATTATTGATGCGAGCCGCCCTGAGCTTCGCGGAGTCTCATTCGATCAACTCCGTGACTCTTACCGTGAGCAAGCACAAGCACTGATCGATGGTGGAGTGGACCTCCTCCTTATCGAGACAACATTTGACACACTAAATCTCAATGCTGCACTTTTCGCCATTGATGAATTATTCGATGAAGAGACTGACAATTACCGGTAATCGGCGTACACCTTCGTCGAATAATT
>JBJTQN010000336.1:0-5679 GCA_046075665.1 Armatimonadota bacterium
ACCACTTCATCTCCGTCTTCCTCCTTGCCGCGGTCCAGTCCGCTTCCTCTGGATCACGCTTTCTAACTATCCTCCGAGATCTCTACTCCACACTTCCCGGCTACCTTGCGGGTGCCGCCATCGTCGCCGCAATCCGCATCGGCCTGCATCTATCCGGTGGCCGATACGAAGTGGTTTTGCCACTCATTGTCATCGCGGCACCGATCGGAATGCTTGTCCTTCGCGAGCAAAAACTTAAACGTGAGCTGGTCGAACGCAATGATGCTTTGGAAACGCTTCTTAAGTCGACCGTGGAGGCGTTTGCACTGGCGATTGATGCAAAAGATAGATACACGCAAGAGCACATAGGCCGAGTCCGGAAGTTAGCGGTTGCCATTGCCAGACGTCTACGTCTCTCAGATGCTGACGTACAAGCAATTGAGATTGGTGCTGCGCTTCACGATGTCGGCAAGCTTGGAATCCCCGAACATATACTAAACAAGCCCGGTCGCCTTACGGATGATGAGTTCGCTTTGGTCAAGAAACATGCCGAAATAGGTGCTCGCATCCTTGAGCCGGTTAACTTCCCCGGACCCGTGATGGGTGTCGTCAAGCATCACCACGAGAAGTGGGATGGCAGCGGGTACCCGGATGGTTTGGTAGGACAGGAGATACCCCTCGGAGGGCGTATTCTAGCTGTGGCGGATGTCTACGATGCTCTTACATCGGATCGACCCTACCGTGAAGGCTGGACACATGAACGAGCTCTCTTACACATCCAAGACTCAACCGGCACACACTTTGACCCGACCGTCGTCGCTGCATTCGAGCAAGTTATTGTTGAAAATCCAAGCCTCGCTGCCATTACCGTACGACCCGATGCAGTGTCAACCGAAGTCGCTACAGCTATCAATCGGGCATCCTTTGAATACACGACAATCTTTGAAGTTTCTCAAGTACTCTCGACCATCCGGGATGTCAGAGAAACGACCGACATGGTAGCTGAACGAATTCGTATTCTGTTCCAGGCGGACACCTGCGCCATCATCCTGCGATCCGGGAGTATTGCACGCGCCGTTAGTGTCAGTGGTATGAATTCGGACTT
The DNA here is from genome assembly GCA_046075665.1 of Armatimonadota bacterium. GTDB lineage: Bacteria > Armatimonadota > Armatimonadia > Armatimonadales > Armatimonadaceae > CAIRTT01. Next base: position 1,085 of record JBJTQN010000336.1, read on the forward strand.
CTTCAATGCCGCACGGATTGATCGAAGAACGGGACCTACATTCAAGACCATCGAATCTGGTATGGGCTATGTTGGGGACTATGACTCAACTGATCTGATGCTTCAGGCGGCAACGGCAGCTTGGTTTGTGCCCCGAACCGCCATCGTCGCCCCGATGGAAGTAAATGGCCGAGTGGTCGGCACCATCAATCTATATCATCAACGGTTGGGAGGCTTTGACGACGAAGACCTTCGAATCCTAACAAATGTTGGCGGATTTGTTGCTCGAGGCATTGACAATGCGAATGAGCTTGAAGAACACCGTGAATCTGCCATCACAGATGTATTGACCGGTCTGCGAAACGCGCGTTACTTTACCACAGTCGTTGAACGAGCTGTGGTGCGTGCCGAAGCATCAAGCGTGCCATTTTCAATCCTGATGCTGGATCTCGATAACTTTAAGAAAGTCAATGATACCTACGGACATGTTTTTGGCAACGAGGTACTTAAGTCTCTTGGGAATACCGTTGACTCTGTACTGCGGGATAAGGATGTCGTGGCGCGTTACGCTGGAGATGAATTTGTCGTCTTACTGCCTGACACAGATAAGTCATCAGCTAAACACATCGCTCAGCGCCTAAATGCAGCCATCTCAGAAATGTCACTTACCCACATCGGGGAAACGACGCAGCGTGTGTCGATTTCTGCAAGTATTGGCGTCGCGATGTTCCCCGAGCATGGCAATGATCTTGAATCGCTGTTACACCATGCCGACTGTGCTATGTATGAGAGCAAGGCTGGAAAACGTAACACTAAACCCATTGCACAAGTAGAAGCATCGGTCAAACAGGCCGCTTAGTCGCTCTTTTGACTTACACGACTAATATGACCCTGAACGCAGTATAGACTTACAGACTCGCAACGACGTCATCCGGTAAGCTGGCAATGAATGTGGCTTCGTCAATCACCGGGACACCTAGTGACTCTGCTTTAGCAAGCTTTGATCCAGCCCCGGGACCTGCCACAAGGCAGGTTGTCTTTTTGCTTACGGAACCTGTTGCCGTACCGCCCAGAGATCGTACCAGCGCCTCTGCACCCTCTCTGGTAAGGTGCTCGAGCGCACCAGTAAACACGTAAACCTGCCCGGCAAGGATGTCCCGTGACACGGGGACTACTGCATCTTCGACATCAACACCCGCTGACAAAATGTCATCAATGGTCTCCTGGTGCCGGGAAAACCACTCCGTTACCGACTCAGCCGTACTTAGCCCAATCTCATGAACTTTGACCAGCTCATCTGCACTCGCGCCCCTGATTGCTGCAAGCGTTCCAAAGTGGTTTGCAAGAATTTCAGATGCACGCTCTCCTATATGCCGTATACCCAAGGCATAAATAAATCTAGACAAGCTTACTTTTCGGCTGGAGTTGATTCCGGATATCAAATTATCAACCAACTTTGGACCCATGCGGTCTAATCCCAATAACTGTTCGGGTGTAATCCGAAATATGTCAGCGGCACTCGTCACAATCCCAGCATCAATCATCTGTGCAAGCCGCTCTCCACCAAGGCCATCGATGTTAAACGCTAATCGACTGACAAAGTGCTCAAGGCGCGTCTGTAACTGAGCTGGACACTCCGATACATTTGGGCAACGGATAACCGCTTCGCCATCCGGGCGGATCAGCTCCGTGCCGCAGCTTGGACAAAATGGTGGAATTACATACGGCTCGGATGATTCTGGGCGATGAGAAAGTACAACCGACACAACCTCAGGTATGACTTCACCAGCACGTTGGATGACAACAGTGTCTCCAACACGAACATCCTTGCGGTCAATCTCACTCTGGTTATGCAACGTCGCACGGCTTACCGTTACGCCGGCGCAGACAACAGGACGTAACTTTGCAAGTGGTGTCACTGCACCAGTACGACCAACCTGCACCAAAATGTCTTCAACAATGGTCTCAACCTGCTGAGCCGGATACTTGTAGGCAATTGCCCAGCGTGGTGCACGCGCCACAGCACCGAGTCGACGCTGCATATCGGCATCGTTGACCTTTACAACCATCCCGTCAGTATCGTAAGGCAAGCCACGCCGGAGTTCTTCCCAACTGACGATGTGCGCGATGACTTCATCGATACCCTTGCAGAGACGAACATGGCCATCGGTATGGAGTCCAGCTGTCTGGAGCCAGTTCAGGAGCGCGGTTTGGGATGGCAATTCGGACGCTGAACTTTCACCAACGCCATAAAACGCAGCCGAAAGTCGTCGCTCGGCAGTGATCTTTGGATCCTGCTGTCGGAGCGAGCCGGCAGCCGCATTCCGCGGATTGGCAAATGTCGACTCTCCTGCCGCATCCCGTAAGTCGTTTATTCGCTTGAACTCATTGTGCGGCAAATAAACTTCGCCACGGACTTCAATAAACTCTGGCACATCATCCACAGCGAGCCGGAGCGGCACGCTCCTAATTGTACGGACGTTTGCTGTTATATCCTCACCTGTTGTGCCATCCCCGCGTGTCGCCGCACGGGTAAGCACTCCACTTACATAAGTCAGACTGACGGCAAGGCCATCCAGCTTCAGCTCACAACAATAGTCAATCGCTTCCGATGCATCAAGTTCGAGAAAGCGCTTTACACGTGCATCAAATTCGACGAGCTCCGCTGCACTGAAAGCATTGGCAAGAGACAGCATCGGACGACCGTGCGTAACTTCGGAGAAGCCGCCACTAAGCGGTGCGCCTACTCGCTGTGTTGGCGAATCATTGGTGACAAACGCAGGGTTTTCAGCCTCGAGAGAAATAAGCTCATGGAGAAGGCCATCGTATTCGGCATCGGAAATGTTAGGTGCATCGTGGATGTAATAAAGCGTGTTGTGCTGGGCAATTTCACTGCGCAGCCAGTCAATTCGTTCCTTTACATCCATTTGAATTATCCTCGTTTATATTCTACAAGCGAATCATTCGACCGATTCACATCACGATGCCTATGCTCGGTACCTTTCACCCATCATCATTGATAACTCGCCTGACTACTAATCGTACAGAAAGCGGCAATTATTACAAAAATCGAAACAATTTTTTGTCAGTGGTGATGCATTCGGGGTCGCGTACAAGTCATCGCACTAAATGACGTATAACGATTACGAATTTCGCGTCACACTTCCGGGGCCATCCGGGATATTGACTCGGGGGGAACGAGATGGGTTTCATGGATCAAGATATCGAAAGCGTCCTGTTTAGCGCGGATGACATTAAATCAAGGGTTACAGACCTTGGTGCGGAGATTACCCGTGACTATCAGGGCCGACAACCTCACCTCGTCACCATCGTCAAAGGGTCTATCCCATTTCTTGCTGACCTGATGCGAAACATTGACCTTCCGCTTACGGTTGATCTCCTCGGCGTGTCGAGCTACTGCGGAACGCAGTCAAGTGGCGAAGCGAGGCTTACGAAAGACCTTGATGAGTCCATTGAAGGCAGGCACGTGATTGTTGTAGAAGATGTCATCGATACCGGTCTGACCCTCTCCTACGTACTTCGTAACCTGCGGCAGCGAGCACCGGCAAGCCTAAGAGTCATCACGATGCTGGATAAGCCTGCTCGTCGCGAAGGAAAAGTAGAAGCAAATTATGTCGGGTTTACAATTCCTGACCATTTTGTTGTCGGATATGGTTTGGACTGGAACCAACAGTATAGGAATCTCCCGTATATAGGTGTGCTGAAGCGCGATGTCTATGCGCCGGCCGAATAGGGAGTAGGCGGTATGTCAAACGATAATCACGATCAACCGGATAATGGGGATGTTCAACCTGGTGGACTACGTCCGCCTAGCGCCGAGCGTATAGCGGATGTAACCCTCGGGGCGGGTGTTGCTGCAATTGAAAAACTGGAACAGGTAGCGGGCGAACTGGATAACCGTATCCGCCACGCGCTCGCCGATGCTCCTCAATTTGTGGAAACACTCGAAGAAAAGGGGCGTCCAATACGTGACCGTATCTTGAATGTGCTACGTCAACGCCCAACGGTAGCGGATGTATTCTCAGCAGCAGCCCGCACCGAAGCGCCATCTGATGACAAGATGACTGAGTTGGAGCAACGCGTGATGGAGCTTGAACGCGAGCATGCTGAAACGGAAGCCGACACTACAGATGTAGCATCTGAGCAACACCCGGTTAACCCAATCAACGACACCAACGCATGACGGCCACACTTTACTTGGCATCCGCCAGCCCTCGTAGGCAGGAACTAATTCGTTATCTTGGTATTGACCCGGTTGTCATTGTCAGTAACTTTGATGAAGCCAGCCTCGCACGTATCAAAGACCCGCTTGTGTATGTAGAAGCGGCTGCACATGGAAAAGCAGCTGCCGTTGCCAACCTGCGTCCGGGGATTGTCATTGGTGTTGATACGGATGTTGTATGCCCTGATGGACAGATTCTTGGGAAACCTGACAGTGTCGATGATGCAGTACGCATGCTGAAGCATCTTTCAGGGCGAACGCACACTGTCCACTCTGCTATCGTTCTCGTTGACTCCACAGCGGTTCCCCATCGTGTGCTCTCTGAGGTAACGACAACAAAGGTGACATTTGCAGATATCCCAGATGACCAGAT
>JBJTQN010000337.1:0-3122 GCA_046075665.1 Armatimonadota bacterium
CGGTTCTCTTCTAGTAGCCGCCCTATCGCAATCGCCTCGGGAAGGTCATATGCACCATGTGCTTCCGCAGTGAAAGCCGTATCCGGTAACGCATTACGCAGCCCAGCTATGAGTGCCTTATCCTGGGTCAAGTTTCGGCCAAGCTGTACGGCGATTGCTCTGTATCCATTTTCTACAAGCGCTCTGGCTTCATCTATGAGGCGTGGAATCCGCTCGACTTCAGGGCCATCAATGGAATACAAGCCAATCGCAGCACAAGGAAGTTTTTCACGTTGGAGTCCACCGAACAAGTCTCCAGCACGAATGCCGAGTGTTCGTGCACGGAGGTCCCAAATCGCCATATCGAGCCCGCTAATCGCGCCCATCATCGCACCACGCCGACCGTATGGCTGAGCAGCAAGCCACATTGCCTGCCACAACCGCTCATGATTCAAGGCGGATTGACCGAAAAGAATCGGGGCCAGTCGTTCCTTGATAAGCGCCTCGGATGCCTCGGGAAACCCGCCGCATTCACCCCACCCTGTACGCCCATCGGCGGTGTCGATCGCCACAAGCAATGACTCACGCCGATAAGTCTTCCCATGAGGTGTCCCGATGGGCTCCCACAGCCTTGCAGCAAGGCGGTAAGTACGAACACCGGCGATTGGCGCATCCACCACTATTTGCCCCGTGCCCTTGACACAGCATCCACAAACTGCCGGGCTCTCTCTGTGATCCCATCAGCATCCCGATTGGCGAGAAGGGCTTCGCTGACGAGGTTACTTCCTGCAGCGACAGCGACGCATCCAGCCGCAAAGAGCTCAGGAATTGTCGTCACATCCACTCCACCAGTCGGGATTATTCTCAAGTGTGGAAGTGGTGCAAGGAGTGCCTTGATATACTTCGCGCCAAGGGTATCTGCAGGGAACAGTTTAACAAAGTCCGCGCCGGAATCGTGGGCAGTTTGAGCCTCGGTTGGCGTGTATGCACCGCAAACAATGGGCAGATCATGATCGTTACATGCTTTGATGACGGTGGTATTCAGAATGGGTGTAACAACGAACTGCGCACCTGCGTCCACAGCAGCCAGCACATGATCAACACTAAGGACGCTCCCAATCCCCATGATGATGCCGGGAAGACGTTCACGGACATCGCTGACCAGGTTGAGAGCTCCCGGAGTTGTGAGGGTTGCTTCGATGACATCACAACCAGCCGTACCCAATGCTGATACAGCTTCAAAACAATAGTCATCTGACTTTGAACGCACTATGGCAATCAAACCGGCTGTGGAGATGGTAGCGGAAACCGATTTTCTATTCGTCATAGGGGCTCATTCTCCACATTGGTGTGTCAGCGATATTGAAAGCCTATTCTACCGGAAGACGCCTGATGTTGAGTTTGCACGTAACACGTTCTCGACATCCTTTCGTTGAAATGTGCAGAAGTCACCCCGGATGCCGTGTTTGAGAGCAAGTGCCGCAGCTCCAAAGTTCAAACAATGCTCCATCTCACACCCACAGATTAGCTCGGAAAGGAATGCACCTGCAAAGGCATCTCCACCGCCTACCCGCTCAATCATGTGGATGTTCCGTTTAGTGCTCTCAAACGATTGACCCGTTGCAGAAACCGAAACTACACACCAAGCATCGTGGGTTTCATCCGCGGCCCGACGTCGCGATACAACCACGTTGGTTAGTTCAGGAAGCCGTACATGTAGGAGATTGGCTTTCTCAAGATCACTTTCGATTGCGCAATCAAAGAGCAAGCGGGCATGATTTTCATTGCATATCAGCGTATCGACATAGGTCATCAACGGTGTAAGGCCATCCCTCGCTGACTCAACCGTCCAAAGTTTCATGCGGTAATTCACATCAAGGGAAACATGAATACCACGTTCCTTACATCGGTCAAGGATGCGTACAAGCGTCACAACCGCTTCCCCACCGATGGCAACTGTAATTCCAGAGAAGTGAAAATGCGTCACGTCCACGAGAAGGTTATCCAGCTCAGCATTCGTGGGATGCCAGTGTGTGACGGCTGAGCCGGCACGGTCATAGATGACTGAGGCTGGTTGTAAACCGGATGCTGGCTCAACAAAGTAAATCCCGATTCTCCCGGGTATGGAGTGCATATGCTCTGTGTCCACACCAAATGAGCGAACCCTCATGATGGCAGCATCAGCAAGTGCATTATCAGGCAGGGCTGTAACGTAACGGGCCCGTGTGCCCATTCTGGCGGCGGCCACCGCGACATTACACTCTGCGCCTCCAAAAGCAATGTCTGCCATTGTTGCGCTTGCCAGCCTGCTGTCGCCAGCGGGCGATATACGGAGCATTAACTCTCCAAAAGTCATTAGCATCGGCATAGTCCCACAATAACGCATATTGCCCCCCATTCACGGTAAAATTCGCGTCTGGAAGACCAAAGGTGATTCATGTTTGACAATCTTGCCGAGAAGCTGCAAACCGCATTTGCAAAGCTGCGTGGTAATCAAAAGCTGACAGAAGCGGATATCGATGAAGCGATGCGCATCGTACGTTCTGCATTGTTGGAAGCGGATGTCAACTTCCGGGTGGTCAAGAGTTTTATCAACCGTGTAAAAGAGCAGGCTCTTGGAGCCGAAGTTCTGGATGGCCTGCAACCTGGTCAACAGGTCATTAAGTTCGTCCACGATGAGCTAGTCAGAACATTGTCTGGTATCGGCCCGGATGAATCCATCGATGGTGCTGTAGCGGTCCCACTGAATATTCAGTCACGTGCGATGACAGTGATGATGCTCTGTGGTTTACAGGGGGCGGGTAAGACGACGCTTGCCGGCAAGCTTGCCAAGCGTTTGATCGGGCAGGGCAAACAGGTCCTGCTTGCTGCATGTGACATTCAAAGACCGGCAGCAATCCAGCAGCTACAGGTTGTTGGCGGTCAGGTTGGGGCTACGGTTTATACACAGGCAGGTATGGGCCCAGTCGATGTAGCCAAAAATGCCGTTGCGTTTGCGACGGAGAAGCGACTGGATATCGTCATTCTTGACACCGCCGGTCGCCTTCACGTTGATGGTTCCTTGATGGATGAGCTGAAAGCCATTCATGCTGCAACATCGCCTCATGAGACCCTCCTCGTCGTCGATGCGATGACGGGTCAGG
>JBJTQN010000338.1:0-7880 GCA_046075665.1 Armatimonadota bacterium
ACCATACTTTCGCAACAAATCTCGAATCACTTGTCGTCGGTTATCCAATGCAATGACTTGACTTTCATCAATATCAATTGATGATGCATATCGTGACAAATCGCTTGCTAAGTCCTCAATGGTTGCCACGACACCGTTAATGGAGTCAGTCAGGTACACAAGGGTACTATCAAGCGCAGCCAAACGCTCTGCATCACGAAGCGAGGAATAGAGTGTGGACTTCGAGAGCTCAGTGTTAATACTATCTGCGAGCGTCCGGCGTTTATCGGCATTTGATGCAAGTAAAAGCTGTTCCTCAAGCGTTATGTCTTCACCTGGAGTGAGCGACGCTTCATCAATTTCCTGAACCTGATAGGCTAGTAAATCTACTTCTCTTGCACGGTCACGCGCACCATTCACTACACTTTGTAGCGCAACTTCGAAGGATTGCCACTTGGTATATGCCATCTGCACCTGTACGCGTGCTGTACGAAGCTCCGGGGATGAGTTGTCAAACCACTGCATTTGACGCGCTGGCTCCAGTAACCGCTGCTGATCATGTTGGCCGGAATTGACAACCAGTGCAGATGTAAGATGCTTTAGATTCGACACCGTGAGTAGCACACCATTTGCCCGTGCTGTATTTTTGCCGGTTGCAGTGAGCTCACGATCTACGATAAGGATGCCATCGTCAATCGTAACTCCTAGCTGACTGGCAAGCCGTTGGACAGATTCAGGTACCTTTGACAGATCGAATCTTGCCTGTACACGGGCAGCGTTCGCTCCATGTCGCACCACATCGGGACTTGTACGCTCTCCCAGGGCTAATCCGAGCGCATCCAAAAGGATTGACTTCCCTGCACCAGTTTCACCAGTCATCACCGTAAAGGAATCTGTAAACTCAAGGTTAGCGTGTTCAACCAATGCGAAGTTACGAATATCCAGTTCAAGTAGCATGTTCTTCCTCTAGGCGGGTGTTCCCACGTACACCTAACGCAATATTCTCCTAAAAGATAACAGTCCTTAGAACAGATTTAGAATAGAATATCCATCGTATGTATCCATTGTCTCTGTTCAAAAATCGGCAACCCAATGAGCTGGGCAGAATACCGATTGTAATGTATCACTCGGTAGATGATTCTCGATTATTCGACAGAAATGGACTTAACATATCGAAAGCCACCTTTAGAAAGCACCTTGACCTCTTTCTTCGATATGGAATGTATCCAGTAAATCTTCGCGATTTACGTTCACATGACGCACTTTCGTCAGTTCCGCGGGGATTAGTTCCTGTCGTATTGACATTCGATGATGGTCGTAGGTCGCAGTTTGTAATGCGTGAGGATAGAACTCCACATCCTGACTCCGCACTCGGTATCTTCGAGAACTTTATCCAACAACGAGCCACCGCTTGGAAACGTCGAGCATCGTTTTACGTGATGCCTCAGAGTACATACAATCTTGAACCATTTCAAGAACGAGGGCTTGCGGGAGCAAAACTGAACTATTTGGTTGAGCAAGGCTATGAGGTTGGCAACCATACTTGGTCACACCGCTCGCTGCGAAAAATGTCAGATCGTCAGGTGGTCTCAGAGTTGGTCCGATGCTTTTACGGAATACGCACAATATGTCCACGAGCAACGATGGACACACTCTGCATCCCGTTTGGAGAATACCCACGATTTGACACCTGGCGCAAGATCTTGGCGAATCCAATGCGCCAAAAGTCGGATATGCACTCCATAGTTTTGATGGCGTGGGGCGGAGCTAGCTATTCACCGTTTGACAAGAGATATGATTCCTTGCGTGTGAGACGCATTGGTGTTGCTCCAAACGAGCTCGAAAACACACTTTTACAACTAGCACGTACAGAATCCTGGTACGTGTCGGGCGAATCTGCCGGTGTTCTACAAACTAACCATAAGTCGATGAAATATGTGGCTCAGGCCTATCTCAACTACTTGCCAAGAGCGAACCATCAACAACACAGGTAGTACTTTGAAGACCGCAGATTGTGAGTACAACCATCACGCCAAGCTTGCGTCATGTTTGCACAGAAATACTGATCACTCAAAGAGAAAAGCCCGGTTCTCCATAGAACCGGGCTTTGTGACTTAGAGTCCGCTTTCGGATAACGGATCGGTGACCACAACGGTTACACGCGCAACTTTGTCGTTTTCTGCAAGATTGATGAGTTTGACACCTTGTGTCGACCGACCTTGCTTCTTTGCTTCCTTTACCGGGAAACGTGTCGCTTGTCCGTTCTCTGACATGATCAGTAGACTTCTGGATTTGTCTGATGCTCCAGAAACGATACATGCCGCTTTCAGAGGTCCCGTTTTCGGTGTTACATCGATGGTTTTGAGACCCTTACCACCACGCGATTGGACTTTGTAATCCACAAGTCCGGAGCGTTTACCAACTCCATTTTCACCGACAACAAGCAGATCTGCATCGTCCTCAGCGACATCCATGGCAACAACGATGTCATCGGGGCCATCAAGCGTGATTCCACGTACGCCACCAGATGTTCGACCTGAGCATCTGACATCGGATTCAGCAAACCTAATAGCATGACCACGGGATGTACACAGAATTACGGTGCTATCACCGGTCGTTTTTCGAACCCATCCAAGTTCATCACCTTCGTTTAGGTCAAAGGTCTGTACACCATTTGCGCGGATGTTTTTGAAGTCTTTCAAATCACAGCGCTTTATCTCTCCTAGGCGGCTGCCCATTAGGAGAAAGCCGTCAGCATTTGCCAAATCGCGCACACTTACGTATGCGGTCACACGCTCACCTGATTCAACATTGAGCAGGTTGCCCAGATATGAGCCCATCGCATTCGTATCACGCTCAGGGACATCGTATGCCTTGAGACGGTAAACCTTTCCTTTGTCCGTGAAGAACATGATTTGTTCATGCGTATTTGCACGGAAGATATGCTCAATCGAGTCATCATCTTTCGTCTTTCCAGCGGATTTGCCTTTTCCACCGCGATGATTCACCGCGAAACTGGTTAGCTTCATGCGTTTGATGTAACCGCTGGCTGAGATTGTGATGAGCGTTTCCTCTTCGGCAATCATGTCTTCAGGACGAAGATTCTCAGCTTCAGTAGCTACGATTTCAGTGCGACGGTCATCCCCGAACTTGTTCAGCAGATAGAGTACATCGTCCTTGATCAGTTGATCAACACGTTTTGGATCACTCAGAATGCTTTCCAAGCGTCCAATCTCCTTGAGAAGTTCTTTGTATTCGTTTTCGATCTTGTCTTGTTCGAGCGCCGTCAGCTGCCTTAGCTGCATGTTCAAGATAGCTTCCGTTTGAGGACCGGTAAAACCAAACTTGGCCATCAACGCGGAGCGCGCCTGATCTGTGTTTGCGGAAGCCCGGATTGTCCGGATAACTTCATCCAGATTCAGAACAGCAATTTGCAGACCTTCAAGGATGTGAGCCCGTTGCTTCGCACGGTTGACTTCGAACTTGGTTCGGCGGGTGATAATCTCTCGGCGATGATCGATGTACTCCTGCAACATCCCGCGAAGACCGAGGACTTTTGGACCACGACCGCGGTCTACGAGCGACAGAAGGATACAGCCGAAGTTCAGGCGAAGCTGGGTATGTTTTAGCAGTTGATTCAGGATCTTATGCGGCTGAACATCCCGTTTGAGTTCCACCACAACGCGCATTTCCGACTTATCAGTGTAGTCATTAATGCCCGTGATACCTTCGATTTTCTTGTCTCGTGCCAGTTCACCAATGTGTTCGATAAGGCGGCTCTTGACCACTTGATAGGGCAATTCGGTAATGACAATCGCGGTCTTACCATTGTCCATTGGTTCAAGATGCGTCTTAGCTTGCATCGTAACAGAACCACGCCCAGTTTCGTAGGCTGAGATTATGCCCCGGGTGCCATAGACCATTCCAGATGTCGGAAAGTCGGGTCCTTTGACAAATTGCATCAGCTCTGGCACCGTAGCGTTATTGTTATCAATCAAGTACGAAATGGCATCACAGATCTCACGCAAATTGTGCGGTGGCATGTTTGTCGCCATTCCGACAGCAATACCACTCGAGCCATTGCAGATAAGGTTGGGGAACTTCCCAGGTAAGATTGATGGTTCCCGACGTTCATTATCGTAGGTAGGAATGAAATCGACGGTGTCTTTTTCAATATCCTCCATCATTTCCATCGCGAGGGCCGTCAGGCGAGCTTCCGTGTAACGCATCGCCGCCGGAGGGTCATCATCCACTGAACCGAAGTTCCCCTGACCATCTACAAGCGGATACCGTAGCGAGAACGGCTGCGCCATACGAACCATCGTGCCGTATAGCGCCTGATCACCATGAGGGTGATAGTTACCCATCGTCTCGCCTACGACTTTGGCGGACTTTAGATGACGGGAGTTAGGGGACAACCCCAGCTCGCGCATGGCGTAAAGAATTCGACGCTGAACTGGCTTAAGACCATCACGCACATCCGGCAGAGCACGCGAAACAATCGTGGACATCGCGTAGCCAAGATACGACTGACGCATCTCCTCACTAATGTCAATGGTTGGGCCATCGTATTCTGATAGTCCGGAACTTCCACCCGTAGCAGGGGGTTCATCACCGCCGCCATCGCCGCCGGCTGCAGTGCCAAGCGGGTTTACTGCTTCATCCGAGTTTTCAATATCAGCCATATTTACCTTGGAAATCCGGCACCTGAAACCCTGTTTTCATGCCAGTTTTTAGTGCTGTATTTTATCGTAAATAAGGGTGAATATCGAGGAGAATCCGGGGTGGTTATGGATAGGAGGGGATGTCAATCCAGTGCTGAATGAGCATCCGTGACAGCGCAATCGCAGGGGGTAATCCAGGGAGCCTATCTACGCTAAACCATCGTGCATCTGCAAGCTCATCCCGGTCGCACTCAATCTCACCTGACATCCAACGTACCCTAAAGGCAATCATCAGCTGGTGCGGAAATGGCCATGGCTGTGAACCTACATACCGAACATCCGACACTCTTACGCCGACCTCTTCGTGTGCCTCCCGGATACAACACTGCTCTAACGATTCTCCTGGTTCAACAAACCCGGCAATGACTGAATATCGGTTCCTCCAACCATCCTTTTGCGCGAGTAGTGTCTGCCGGTTGTCATTCTCAATGAGGACCAGAACCGCCGGAGTTACATGTGGATAAGTTGCGTGACCACACATCGGGCACTTAACACCGGTATCAGACAAAGCCTCCATTGGCGTCGCACAGCGGGTGCAATAACGTGACGTATCACGAAACTCCAAGCGTTGTACGGCCAAAATGGATGCTTCAATTATTGCACTTTCACATTGTGCCAACAAGTCACGTAGTGAGAGCCAGCCGGTTGCTTCAACTTGATCTGATACCTCAACACGTTGAGTTCCCGCGACTACAGGAATTCCATCTAGCTCACCAATACCAATCGAATCGTCGATTAGTTCAACAGTGGCTGTTCTTATCGGTAGTTTACAATCTGGCAGTAGAACACGGCGATCGTCAACGGCTATATAGAATACCTCTGAGCCTTCGCTGTAATGACACTTCGCATTGCGTCTGAAGGTCATCAAAATACCCGCCCACCTTTGAATGCCAATAAACCAAAGGCACTGTCGACTTGAACTACCTTTTCGAATCCTGCTTCGCTGAGACGTCGCTTCGTCCCGCGCATCATTGTGGAACCATTTCTTGATTCAGGAGAGCCAATATAGTGAAAAAGAACCCCTTTCCGCGATAACACCCGATGGAGTTCCGAGTAAAAAGCCTGACTATAGAGATCTCCAGCAATTTGAACCGTCGGTGGATCGTGGAATATGACATCAAAGGAACCCGATGACTGCGCTGCTACATAGGTAAGGCAGCTCTCATTGATAACCGTAATGTTCGACGTCGTATAAAGTTTACGACTCCATGGCGATGCTTGGTGCAATCCACATACAGCCGGATCGATCTCCACAGTCGTAACACGAACCGCGCGCTTCGCAGCTGCCAGAGCTACGTATCCCAAGCCGCATGTCGTATCCAAGACACGCCCGTATACCCGCGGTACGGCATTCACCATTGCCAAACTAGATTCCCAAGGGTCGATTCCTTTATGCCTATGCATCGGGAAGCCACCAACCATCAATGCAGGTGTTCCAGTCTCCGTCGCATAGAGTCCAACCTGCAGCTTTGTCGTTGGACTGAACTCCACCTGTTTGCGCCACCCGTCATCATGATAGAGAAAGAAACCATGCGCCGGTCGTGCCATCCGCTCCAGCTCTTCGAGACTGACCGTTATGTCTTCGTCCACCAGACGACATCCCGCTTCAAGTACCTCGATCGACGAAGTATCACCATCGGGACCGCTAAGGCGCTCAACCGTCGAATCACCCATTACGATAGCAGCCAATATTCGCTGGCATTCATAGCCAGTAAGAAAAGTCATTCTTCAAGTGTACAGGTAAATAAAAAGGGGGCACTGCCTGAGCAGTACCCCCTGAGTAGACAACAGAGCTTACTTGTCGCTTACACCCTTACCAAGGGCAGCCTGTGCTGCCGCGAGGCGGGCGATAGGCACACGGTAGGGGGAGCAGCTTACGTAGTTCAAGCCAATGTCGTAGCAGAACTTCACGGAAGATGGTTCTCCACCGTGTTCGCCACAGATACCGAGCTTGATATCAGGACGGACTGTGTGAGCCTTTTCAATTGCGATTTTCATCAACTGACCAACACCAGATTGATCAATAGACTCGAATGGGTCACCAGGAAGAATCTTCTCAGCGACGTAAGGCTTGAGGAAGCGATCGGAGTCATCACGGCTGAAGCCAAATGTCATCTGCGTAAGGTCATTGGTACCGAACGAGAAGAAGCTTGCTTCCACCGCGATTTCATCCGCCGTTAGTGCGCCACGGGGCACTTCAATCATGGTTCCAAAGCTATAGTCGACCGAGACACCCTGCTCGGCAACAACTGCAGCAGCGGTTGCTTCGAGGCGCTCGCGAACAAACTTCAGCTCATTTACATGACCGACCAGAGGAATCATGATTTCAGGAACAGCGGTACCGCCGGCCTTCACCACAGCCGATGCACCTTCAAGGATCGCACGTGTCTGCATTTCCACAATCTGCGGGAACACAATTGACAGACGACATCCGCGGAGACCCATCATCGGGTTGATCTCGTGCATCCCCTCGACAACCTTGAGCATCGCTTCCTTTTCAGGATCCGACTTACCAACAGCGTGCAGGGCTGCGACTTCTTCGATGAGCTTTTCGCGGTTAGGCATAAACTCATGTAGAGGTGGATCAATCAGACGAACTGTACATGGACGTCCACCAAGTGCTTCGAAGATTCCCTTGAAGTCTTCCCGTTGGAATTCAAGAAGCTCATCAAGCGCGACCTGACGATCTGCATCGTTCGTCGCAAGGATCATTCGCTGAACGACAGGACGTCGCTCACCTTCGAAGAACATGTGCTCTGTACGGCAGAGACCAATACCTTCGGCTCCGAGCTTAATAGCAAGCTCAGTATCCTTCGGCGTATCAGCATTGGTGCGCACGCCAAACTTGCCGCGGAACTCATCGGCCCAGGACATGTACTCGCCAAAGTCGCCAGTCATCTTGGCTTCTTCAACAGGAACCTGGCCGGAGATTACTTCGCCGAGGCCACCATTAAGCGAGATGTACTCACCTTCCTTGACAATCTGACCAGTTGCCTTAATAACAAAGTGATCGGAGCCAACGCTTATTTCCGAACAACCTGCAACGGTTGGGATACCGAAGCCACGTGCAACAAGAGCGGCATGCGATGTCATTCCACCGCGCTCAGTAAGAACTCCTTGTGCAGCAAGCATTCCCTTGAGGTCATCCGGGTTGGTGTCAGCACGAACGAGAATTAC
>JBJTQN010000339.1:0-2615 GCA_046075665.1 Armatimonadota bacterium
TGTCTCGGTATTCATCGCGAGCTGAACCTTCTCACACGCGTGGCGCACACTTGTATGGTCCTTGCCACCAAACACATCGCCAATCGCAGCCAGACTCGCACCCGTCATGTCACGCATCAAAAACATTGCAATGTGACGCGCCTGCACCGTTGGACGATCACGCCGTGAACCAACAAGCGCGACACGGTCAATATGCAGCGTCTCTTCCATAACATCCTGAAGAATGCCCACCAACTTGTGCGGCGGAATCGGACGAATCGTGTGTCCGTACACTGCAAGCGGAGCCACCGGTGCATTGTCGGCAATATCAATCAATGCATCTTTGGCGAGGTCAATCGTAATTGGCTCACCGGAAACACCCGCCATCGCAAGCAAGCGAACCAATGCACCTTCGAGCGCACGGACCGAGCTGGTCACACACTGGGCGATGTACTCGAGGACATTCAATGGCACCAGATGCCCGGCTTGGTCACGCAAGAGTTTTGACTGCAAAATCGCGATGCGAAGTTCGAGCTCAGGGGATGCGAGCTGAGCCACCATCCCGGCCGCTAACCGTGTACGAATCCGCTCATCCATGCCAGGTAAGTCACGCGGTGCACGGTCACTTGCAATGACCAACGCACGACCAGACTGCTGCAGCGTATTGAATGTGTGGAAGAACTCCTCCACCGTCGCTTCACGGCCTCCGAGGAACTGGATGTCATCGACGAGTAGAACATCCAGCTGACGGTACTTCTTACGGAACTGGGCAGTGCGGTTCTCACGGAGCGATTCCAAAAACTCAGTCAGGAAGGCCTCACCAGAGACATAGCCAACACGCAGCTCCGGATGGCGTTGCTGAACCGCATGGCCGATTGCATGCAAGGTATGTGTCTTGCCATTGCCGCTTGGACCGTAGATAAACATCGGGTTATAGATCTCACCCGGTGTCTCACAAATCGCTGCCGCACACGATGCCGCAAGCTGGTTTGCTTTCCCGCGGACAAGTGTCTCAAATGTGAATGCCCTGTTCAGGTTTGGCTTAATGTAAACCGACTTGGATGTGGAACCCGTGCCGTTTGCGTGACCATCTACAGATGTTGCTTCTGGTGCTGGACGACGGGCTTGAACACGTGTTGGGGCCTGCCGGGTGCTGTTTGGTTCAGCAGTGCGGACGACCAGATTGATACGGATGTTGTCGACATTTGTATCAAGGTTGTCTGCGACGAGCTTGGTCAACAACTCCAAATGACGGACACGTACCCATTGCGCAATAAACTCACCCTGCACTTCAACATTCAGAGAAACTGTGTCGTTGGCATCGGATGACCAATTAACCAATCGGGCATCCCGGAACTTGTTTAGCGTAACGTTGCTCTCAAGCCGCTCGAGAAGATCTTGGAATGCAAGATTCCAAGCCTCCTGTAGAGTTACTGGGATTTCGGTCTGGGAGATGGAGAGCTGGTCGTTCACGTTTCACTTTTCGGGGCTCCACCACGCGGTGGGGGAGGGGAGAACCTGATGGCAGATTTCACCTTGAAAATGCCCCATTGGCAAAGGTTTTTTAAGCGTTTATACCTGCTTATTGTCCTTTCAGGAGTATGTTTATTTATCAATAACACTCAATAAGATTTTTAACTGTCAATGCCACGCTTACTTACACCCATTCAGTAATTCGCTCCGCAAAACCTATACAATTTGGTTCAAAACCGAGGTCTATAGTTACAGTAAGTCACATGTTTTGTGGATGTTTCTCAGAGTCATTCCCGCGCGCAACAACATCCCGGGATACACACATTTGTTCTTTATGACCATTACTAACTGTCCTCGAAATTCTTAACGGTCAGCACGCGAACATCACCGGAAATAGCACACTGGAATGTGGCATCACGAAACACAGTGATTTGCCAAACAGGGGTAAACGTATAAAACCAGGGCACCCGACAATCGCAGAAGCAGCACGCTTGTACCCGGCAGGTTAGCACGTGGTTTAAACACGATGATAGGGGTTTATGGATGCACATCAGCACACTGTTTAAGCCTGAAAATGAGACAGGACTCGGAATAGACACCGGTCATACAAACATCCGAATCATTCAGCTTGGACAGCTTCGTGGACGAATAACCCTCATCAATGCCATTAAGATCCCTACCCCTAACGGCACCATCTCCGATAGCTCAATCGGAGATACAAATGTCATTGCATCCCTTCTTCAGACTCACCTTCTAAGTCACGGCATCCAGGCTGGATGTTCGGCTTGGTGTTTATCGGGCGCCGGTGTCGTACTGTTCGGTTCGGATGCCAGCGCTTCCCGGTCCCGCTCTCGCGAAAGCTATCTCCTATGAGCTGCCCCGTTTCGTGCCGAATCAAGCTGATCCGTATCAGCACTTTTCAATAGCCGCTCAGGTGGAAACACCCGATGCCATTTCGGGAACCGCAAGCTTTGTACCAAGGGTGAGTGCAAAGCCGGGAAACAAACCGGTAATTTTAGTGCCCCTTGTCCGGACGAAAGCGGCCGCCAACAGCATCCCTGTCGCATCCCATGAAATCACTCGCATCGATACCGTAGCACGTGGCAAGTCCGGCATTGCCTTAACCATCAATGCTCCCGGAACACTCGCTTGGAAAATCACCC
>JBJTQN010000340.1:0-7790 GCA_046075665.1 Armatimonadota bacterium
GCATGCCAGATGTTTTCCGGGTCACGGTCCTTTAGCATCTTAGATGGAGCTGCCGACCGCTTATATGCATCCGATGTCACGATAAGCCGAAGCAGACCCTTAGTATTCCACCCCAACCGAACATATTCAGTTGCAAGCCAATCGAGCAGTTCAGGGTGGGATGGCCATTCCCCTTGGACCCCAAAGTTTTCAGATGTGCGTACGATTCCAGTGCCAAATGCTATTTGCCACAGTCGGTTGACAGCTACACGGCTTGTTAGGGGATGCTCCCCTGATGTCAGCCACCTTGCAAGTCCGAGACGTGACTTAATCTGGGGTAGGTTCGAGGACGATCCAAATGATGGCACGCCAGCCATAACTTCCACAGTTGGCTTGTCGTACTGGCCACGATCGAGAACGAACGTTTTTCTTGGAACTGTCCGCTCCTTCATCACCATCGATGTCGGTATTGATAAAGCAAGTTTCTGCCGCTGATCTATCAGTTCGCGTCGTAAACGGAAGGCATTGTTTGAGTCGGTAGACAATGCACTGGCAACACAGAATCTGAGGTCACTGGATGCGTCTGATTTCAGTGCCAGAGATGTGATAATTGCCGATCCCGTTGACCGAAAGATGGAGACCTGTTCCTCAGAAGAGCTCTTACTGCGTATACAGAGGTCAGAAACCATGCCCGAAAATGTAGAGCCGCTGCCGCGATCGCCAAAGTGGAGAGGGAGATCAACTGAGAATGAACCTGACATCGTGTTGTGATCGGGGGCGATTGGAAGCTTTACTCCATCGATGAACAATGCAATTCCATCTGGTGTTCCGCGACCATCATTGGTAATCACCGTATGAACCCACTGACGTGTTGGAGCCTTTGCGCTCGTACGAAAGCGGAGTGCGTTGGTCGGCCACGAGTTTATGAAATGTAGAAGAGGCGATCCACCTTCAAGGTAAAAGTCCCAACCCTTGAGATTGTTTCCTATATCCATTTGCGAGACCGGGATACCGGCTCCCGTCTCGGACCAATACCAAAATGCGATCGTAAAGGGACGATTCAGACTGACTGTAGGTGCAGCAGCAATCGAAGGGGCAGTTCCGGTACCCAACCGCATCGCAGGCATCCGCTCTGGACCATCACCAGAAGTCGTCATGCTTCCAGGCTGACCATCCCGGGATTTGGTTCCTACGCTAAGCGGACGGTCGCCTAACACCCAGCGATATTCATCCTGTTGAATTGGCCCTCGATTTACATTTCCTAAACTTGAAAGGATGCTTGTGGATAACGACTTACACTCAGTGGTCAGACCAGCGATACGGTCTGTAAGTGCATCGAGCTGGGACTGCTCTGCTGGGGAAGTTGCGGGAACAAATGGTTTGGCATTTCCCCGCATTCCATCTAGTCCCTCTTCATCAATATTATTGAACAGGGCGTAAAACCGATAGTAATCCTGCATCGCGATCGGATCATATTTATGGTCGTGGCACTGTGCGCATCGTAATGTCAATCCCATCGTGACCGTCGACGTAGTATCGACACGATCGGCAACGTAAGCTGTCTGATATTCTTCGGGAATAGCACCACCTTCAAAATTGATTGGGTGGTTGCGATTGAACCCGGTTGCCACCAGCTGGTCAGTGGTTGGATTAGGAAGCAGGTCACCCGCAAGCTGCTCCGTCAGAAACCTGTCATAAGGCATGTTGCTGTTGAATGCACGGATAACCCAATCCCGCCAGCGGAACATATCCCTGTGACTATCGATGTGGTACCCATGCGTGTCGGCGTATCGGGCAAGATCAAGCCACATCAACGCCATCCGCTCGCCGTATGCTGGTTTTTTCAGGAGTCTGTCAACAAGCCTCTCATACGCGCCTGGTTTCGTGTCGGCATTAAAGGTTTCAATGTCATCAATGCTCGGGGGCAAGCCAGTCAAGTCGAGTGTGACCCTTCGAAGAAGCGTCCGTTTGTCCGCGGAGTCAAGTGGTTTGAGATTTCGCTCTGCAAGTGACTTATTGACGAAGTAGTCAATAGGGTTTTGAGGACCTTTAGGTACTTTTGGTCTTACCGGAGGCGAAAATGCCCAGTGGTCTTCATATGTCGCTCCTTCATCTATCCAACGCCGTAAATCCTGTAGTTGCGATGGCTTGATTCGTCGCTGAGTCGTTGATGGAGGCATGTGCCGCGGGTCGCTTTCGGGCAAGAGTATTCTCTCGATGACTGCAGAGGCGACTTGGTCATGTGGGATCACTGCCGTCCGACCACTCGGCAGCTTGCTCGTTGCCCCTGCAAATGTATCGAGCCGGAGGCCAGCAGCCCGCGTCTTCGAATCTGGACCGTGGCACTTAAAACAGTTGTCCGACAGGATTCCCCGAATGATTCGTGCAAATGACACCGTCTGGACCCGATTCTGGCGAGAACTTCTGACACTTGACTCAGGCGCTGCTGCAAAGACCCCGGTCATTAACAACGACCCAAAAATGACTGCCAACTTGGCGAAGCGGTTCACGACATGCGACATAGTCCATTCTAACGATGAATCATCACATCCACAAAGGTAAGGGTAAAATGCGAATCTGTGACAACTATTGCGGACATTCGACTTCTCTCGCAACGCAAGGCGCGCGGTACATATGCCATTCATCCCAATGCTATCGGCGATGAAAGTGCGTTGGCTGTTGCTGTACCCGATGACTACGAAGTCAGGGTATTACACTTTACGCAGCACAGCACTGCTGAAAAGCCGACGATTGTCGAAACAGTGTCCGTTGAAACATTACGTAGTCTTCAACTTAGCCCTGATGGTACGGTTGGCATCGGGATTACAGATGACGACTTCTACATCTTCAACAACGGTCGTAAGACCAGGTTCCTCACGGATCGGCGACTTGCGTATCATTCGCTAGCACTTGCAGCAAATAACCGCTTTGCATACGTCGCAAGTGACCTGCTGATGAATGGATATGCCGTCGGGCTAGGGGACAGTAGTAATCGTCTTCTCTGGACAAAAGACCTTCAGCAACCAACAGAACTGGTAGCTATATCGCCGAATGGCAAGTTTGTAGCGGTTGCTGGTACTGCGGGTGAAGTTTACGTCTTTACGGACTCTCGGGATGTGTTGTTCACCGTCCACACGGGTCTCTTTCCGATCAGCGTCTGCATTGACAATGATGCAACTACCGCAATTGTTGGTCGTGACATGGTAGACAACCAGACTAAAGCAAAAGTTATTGATGCTTCTGGTGAATATCGACTCGTCACAGACATCGATGGAGAGCCTTGCGGAATTTCGGTGTTACCTGGTGGCGAAACGATAGCCATCCCAACAGCTGTAGATGCCAGATCAGGCAAGGTTATATTTGTTACGGACCACGATAAACACGTTGAATGGGAACTCCTAATAGATGCGGGATGTCCGTCAGGTATTTCTCTTTCGCCCAATGGTTCTTATCTTGGTGTCAGCACGCGTGATGGTGCCATTTACCGATTTGAGGTTGATTCGGTCGCCAATACGGCAACATCCGGAGCAATGGCATTCGAGTCCTTCTGCAAGTTCGTTCTACTCGGGGATGTCGTCACGGCAATTGGTGACTTTTGTAACAAATGGGTTAAGAATCAAACGCCTGAATTCGCAGAATCTGCATCACATGCTGCAAATGAACTGGTATCGATGCTCACTGGACTAACGTGCACGGAATTCGTGACATTTCTACACCATCGCCATATCTTCCCAGTGAAGTTGATTGCTCCAGATGTCTTTACGCGCGCGATTGTAGCCGCAGCGGAAAATCACCTCCGTCAGTCACTACCTTCGAAAACAGCTGATATCACGGAACAACTGGATGTCATGAAGAGTATTCATGAGATAACTTCCCTTGTGATTGTCGGACCTGATGTCGCATGTGAGGTCAGGGCGTTTGTTGACTTGGTGGGCGTACATGTGTTTCAGGAAATGTCGGCTCAGATAGCTTCAGGGAACCTTGACCGTGCAGCAAAACTGGCCGTTGATGCTGGCAAAGCCGGTCTCGTAAACGAAGATGTCCAGATATTGCAAACCAAGATAAACCTTGAGCGTACGCTACAGGATGCAAATGTCCGCTACGATGCAAAGGACTTCACAGGAGCCCTCTTTGGGTATCGAAAAGCGTTGAGGTGGCTTCCAGATAACCGGGAAATCAGAGCACGAATACAATTTGCCGAAGCCATGGTGAGCGATTCAGGATTGCAGGACAGATTCTCGCGATTGGAGTAGATGAATGAGAGTTACAGCGGACAAGTTGGCGGATCTGGTGTTTCCCTGCCAATGTTCCAGCTGTGATACGTGGGACCGGACCTGGCTATGCCCTTGCTGTGAATCAAATGTGACCGTACTTGATCCGTCGCAAAGGCATGACCTTCGCGCATACAACGGAGTGCGGGCGCTGACGGAATATACCGGAGTGGTGAAGGACGTTTTGCACCGTGCTAAGTATGAAGATCAACCTTGGCGACTTGTTCGCTTTACATCGGCAATTGTTAGTCGGATTTCGGATCTATCATGGCTGGACAATATTGACTTGATCATTCCGATGCCAGGAGACCCATGGCGGACATGGAAGCGGGGGTATAACCCAGCAAGGATAATCGCTAACGAGATAGCGGTGAGGGCGAACGCGCAGCTGTGTGATTCAAAGGCATTTACACGACGTGGGGCAAAGTCGCAACAGTCATTGTCAATGGACGAACGGACAAATCAGTATGCCGATGACACCTTTAAGGTGAATAAGAGTCTTCTCCGAATTCAAACGCATCACCAGTGCTTGTTGGTCGATGATATCGGTACGACCGGGGCAACCCTTAGGGCGGCTGCAGATGCTCTAACGAATTCAGGAATTAGTGTTGAGGCAATGGTGCTGAGTATAGGGCTATAAAGTGTGACAAAAAAAGACGGCACCACGAATGCAGTGCCGCTTCCACAATCGTGGAGAGAAAAGGAGATCACACATCGGCAAGGTTAGCACACCTGCTACATGATGTCAATGTATACATCCGTCAAACGGTAGAATTTGAACAAAGGGTTAAACAAGCTTGAATGAACGCGGTCATCTGACAAAAGTAGAAATTTTCGGAATGCTGGTTGCCGTCGAAACGGATGAACACATCGACTCGATTGATGTCCGGCTACTTGAACTTGAGGAACTGGCAAACACGGCAGGGATTACAGTTGTATCCACCCTTGCGCAACGGAAGCGCAGGTTGGATCCTGCTACGTTGGTCGGGCAAGGTAAGGTTCAGGAAATCGTTGATGAGGTCTCGGTGCACACTCCTGGGATCGTTGTCTTCGATAACGAGTTATCTCCCACACAGCAGCGGAACCTCGGTGAGGCGCTAAAGTGTCGGGTAATCGATCGTACACAGCTCATCCTGGACATCTTCGCCCAACGTGCGAGAACACGGGAAGGTAAGCTTCAGGTTGAACTAGCTCAAATGTCTTACTTGCTCCCTCGGTTAAGCATGTTGTACACAAAGTTTGAGCGGCAACAGGGAGGTATAGGCGTACGGGGAGGTGGAGGTGAAACAAAACTCGAACTAGACCGCCGAAAGGTGCGAGAACGCATTTTGGAGCTTCAGCGGGAACTTGAAGATGTAAAGAAAAAGAGACGTCTTCAGCGTAAAGGGCGAAAAGACTTGCCATTTCCGACCGCAACGCTTGTCGGCTATACATCAGCCGGGAAGTCAACCATCCTGAACAAACTCTCCGATGCAGCCGTTCTGGCGGACAAAATGCTGTTCTCAACGTTAGATCCAACGACGAGGCGTGTGAACCTCCCGGATGGACGTGGCATTCTCCTGACCGACACCGTTGGGTTCATCCGCAACCTTCCGCACGATTTGGTGGCCGCATTCAGGGCAACACTCGAAGAGGTCAACGATGCCGACATGCTTCTCCACATTGTTGATGCAAGCAGTGATGAAGCAGACCGTCATCGGGACACAGTTCTTGAGACCTTGGAAAACCTCGGGGCTGCGAACAAACCAATCATCACGGTGTTCAACAAGCGGGATGCCGTCCCAGACTTTACCGGGTTAGAACGATTGATGGCGACGATTCCGAACTCGTGTTCGATATCTGCTCGAACTGGCGATGGTATGGAATCATTGATGGCTGCCATTGCGGAAGTGCTTAGGTCACTGGTACGTACGTTGACCGTCTTGCTACCATATGACCGGTCAGACCTGTTGGCAAAGTGCCACGCTCACGGGATTGTGCACGCACTTGAGTACGTTGATGGTGGAGTCAGACTTACGGTGGATTTGCCGGACGCTCTCTTTGTCGAGCTGACACCATTTGATGTCACACCGAAGGAAACGCCATTTTGGTTACAGGCGTAAAAAAGCCTGAGTTGGAACAACCGATCCAATCTCAGGCCACTGTTCATGTATGAATACGACTTAGCTTCCGGAGCCTGTAGCATCCTTTGCTTTCATCGGTCCCTCATAGTAGCTGCCATTCTTAGGTTTAGTTTCTTCAGGCTTTGAGCAGGATGCGGCTAAAACTCCTACCAGTGATAGCAAACTAACTGCAGCGATTAGGCGCAAAAACTTGTTATTCATTTTGTTGACCTTCCTAGTTTGATACTTTTTCATCGGGAGTCAGATTGTTCGAGCTTCCTGGATTTATGGCCGTTCCATCTTTATCCGGACGATTTGGGTCGAGCTTCTTGATGATGTTTCCCTTAGCATCGACCAACATCGTACGCGATTTATTCATCATCGCGCCTTCATAGTAGACGACACCCGCTTTTGGCTTCTGCTCGTCTGGCTTCATTAGTATCGTCATGACGATAATGCCACCAATAACGATTGCAAGCGCAGTACCCAACGCAATCTTTTGTCCCTTGTTGAGCGTAGCTAACATACAGTCCACTTAACGAAAACACGGTGGCCACAATCAGTCGTGACCACCGTGCACATTTGACAACTAACTAGCGGTCAGCTGTGTAGTAGGTCTTGAACCAGCATCCATCAGGACCCTGTTGGATGTACCGCTCTGAGTTACGGGCAATCCACTTGGCATGTCCATCGAGGAAGATGTGCGTTCCACCACCGGTGTGGCTATTCGCTGCTTCACAGCCCATTGTTGTTCCGAAGCCACCGGACTGGATGATACCGGTAAATCCATCAGTAACTTCAACCGTCTCCGCTGGGCGCTCAACAGCGGCCAAAGACATGATTCGTGACTCACGGCTGCCACCAAATGCCGAATATGGATCAGCTTGGGTGCAGGATCCGAAGATTGCTCCAAAACCAATGCCGTAGTTAGCGTGGTATAGACGTGCTGGAATCCAGGCATCAAGCGCACCAGGACCATCGCAGTCTGGCATATTAGCAGCTGCGCGGAACGTCGTAGGGTTGAATGATGGGCACTTGAACATTCCCTGTGCTTCAACATTCTGGAAGTCAAGAGCGGTCGTGTTCAGCACACGTGGTGCACCGTTCTTGATGTATGGCTGGAGGTTGATGACCCACGAGTTCAGGTCAGCACGCTGTGATGAGCGTGGAAGTCCGGAGCGGGTGAACCATGGGATGATGGTTTCATCGTAGTCCTGAGCGTACATCATGACAGCAGTGCCGATTTGCTTAGCATTGCTGACACAGGAGATGGCACGGGCCTTTTCACGAGCCTGCGCAAACACTGGGAACAGGATTGCAGCGAGAATTGCAATAATTGCAATAACGACAAGAAGCTCAATCAATGTAAAAGCTGATTGCTTGCGGGTATTTTGCATGGATATATCCTTCGTGAGCCTTCACAAACTCTATTCAGAAT
>JBJTQN010000341.1:0-8163 GCA_046075665.1 Armatimonadota bacterium
GTCCCGACATCGGCAACGCGCGCACCGGCAACCGGCAGCGTCTCGAGGGCGCGGAGGCACAAACGTGTGGTTGCGTGGAGTCCGGTCCCGAAAGCCATCCCCGGATCCAGCTCAATCACCCGCTGCTGCGGCGTTGGAGTAAAGTCTTCCCAGCTCGGTTTGATAACAAAGGACTGTCCGATGAGCTGTGGCTTAAAGTACTGCTTCCAGGCATGTGCCCAATCTTCTTCCGCTAGTTTGCGGCGCAGAGTGATTGGAAACGGAACGGCATCAGAGAGGCGCGACAGTGCTCCTTCGAGGCGATCATCGATGGGAAGGTAGCCAACGACTTCTCCATCACGCGCATCGTATCCATGGCAACCTGCCTGTTCAAGGAGGGCGGCTCCTGCGAGTTCCTGGTCATCCCCGGATGCCGTCACAACAACTTCAGCCCAGTAGGCAGGTCCTGCCATGGTGTTAGTCCTCCCCGCGCAGGACGCGCTTGAAGCGATCCCACATATTGCGATGTTCGCTGGCGTGGTGGTGCGACTGGTCTCCCCGTAGCTCGGCAAACTCTTCCAATTTCTGCCGTTCCGTATCAGACAGGCGTGTCGGTGTGACTACATGAGCCACGACGATGAGATTGCCTTTCTGCTGTGACCGGCGTACATCTGGCATCCCGTGCCCGCGAAGCTTGAAGCGTGCTTCCGGTTGTGTACCTTCGGGAATTGTTACCGGGATTTCACGGCCATCAATGCCCGTCACAGACAGCTGTGCGCCAAGAGCAGCCTGCACGAACGAGATGCTGACGCTGGTGTAGAGGTCGTGGCCATCCCGAACAAAGCGATCATGTTCTTTGACACGAAACACTGCGTAGAGGTCACCGCTCGGGCCGCCCATAGCTCCGGAATGTCCTTCTCCGCGTAGCGGAACAGTCATCCCCTCATCGATTCCAGGCATGATAGGCACGGTGAGCTTCGACTGTTTTTGAACACGACCTTTGCCTCCGCAGCCGGTACAAGGGTCTTTTATCGTCTGGCCGCGGCCGCCGCATCTGACACAGGGGACAACATTTTGAACAGTCATAAACCCGAGGGATTGTTGCTGCCGAACCTGTCCGGCACCGCCACATGCCGTACACGTTTCAGGCTTGGAACCCGCTTTAGCCCCGGAGCCACTACAGGTCCCACAGGCTTCGACGCGCGGAATGTTGATGTCTTTCGAACCGCCATTGAAGGCTTCTTCGAGTGTGACATCGATGGCCACTTCGATATCCTGTCCACGCTGTGGACCGCCGGCGCGTCGTCCACCGCCGGCAAACTGGTCCCCAAAAAACGTTGAGAATAGGTCTTCGAAGCCGCCAAAGCCCTGCTGGCCTCCGCCGCCTCCGCCCATGCCGGGCATCGAATGGCCAAAGCGGTCATACTGAGCCCGCTTTTGCTGGTCTGAGAGCACTTCGTATGCTTCAGCGACTTCCTTGAATTTTTCCTCGGCGGATGCATCCCCAGGGTTGACATCGGGGTGGTACGTTCGCGCGAGCTTCCGGTAAGCCGACTTAATTTCATCCTGGCCGGCGCTTCTGCCGACACCAAGCACATCGTAGTAGTCGCGTTTATCTGCCATAGTCTTGATTCAAAATTCCGCGGTTGTTTGAACAATCAAACGCCCCCGAAGCCGCGGGGCCATCGGGGACGTCAGTGTTACGAACGAAAAGAGCGGATTTACTCTTCGTCTTCGTCGGTTGCGACCGGTTCGTCATCGTCCTCTTCTTCGATTTCGACATCGTCGAGCTCTTCTTCGGATTCAACGAGCATCGCTTCCATGTCTGCACCAAGGGCAGCAGCAGCACGCGCAAGCTCAGCATCCGGGAGGAACTCATCGACTTCGACATCCAGTTCGCGCGCACCAACAACCGCCTGGCGGTCGGCTTCTGCTTCTTGACCCGCGAGGGAGGACTTGTCTTCACGACCCTTAATCACTCCGGCGGCGATTTCCTCAAGAGCAACGGTCAATGGATTCTCGGAGTCCGTTTCTACACGGGAGCGGCTGCCCTCACGAATCTGGCGACAGCGCTTTGCTGCAAGAATCACCAGCTCATACTTCGACTCAACATTCGCTTCGATTTTGTCTGCGGACGGATAAATCATGACATCTCCTGAACCTCAGGCTCATCCACTTCATCAGCGGACTCAGCTGAAGCAACGCGCTCCATTTCCAAAATGACCTTGACACCCGCGACATTCACGCCGCGAACCTCCGTGAGGTGACGCACCCGCGCCAGTGTCGTGATGTCGGCATCCGAATACAAACGCCGGTTGGATCCGGTCCGCTGTGGCACCACAATGCCCTCTTGATCGAGGACCCGCAGTATCCAGCACGGAAGTCCGGCCAGCCGAGCGGCCACGCTAATTACGTAGACCGGTTCGTGCTCCTGATGCGCCATCTGTCTTTTCCATTGCCACACAAAATGCCATCATGGCAAATCGTCAACCCAATATTGTACGCTGGAAATGTGCCAATCTCAACTGACTTGGAGGCTGGATTCAATGGCGGTCAAGAACGCTCCCCAGAGAGGTTCTACCGCATACTTCATACGAGGTTTATACACCCGCAGCTCGGTAGAGTGTGCATCCGAACTGCGGTTGTGATAGCATCCCTCGTTTGGAAGTACGACAGTATTTCCATCTGTTAAAGGATAAAACCAATGCCGAAAATGAAGACGCACAAGGCTGCCGTTAAGCGGTTCCATCAAACCGGGACCGGCAAGCTGATGCATCGGCACACCAAGCGGGCCCATTCTATGATTAAGAAGACCCCTGGGTGCCGTCGTCGGCTGTACAACGAAGCGACTCTCCATCCTGGAAAGCGCATCGCTGTTAGCCGTCAGCTGCCATATGGTGCAACCTACTAAATTCGTCGTCGGGCGGCACGCCGCCCAACTCTTCTGACGCTGGATTGACCAGCGTTTGGGAGACGGGACCCAACTGCGGGACACGAACCCCGCGCCCGAAAGGAAAAGTGAAATATGCCTCGTATTAAACGTGGTGTGATGGCGCACAAGCGTCACAAGAAGATTATCAAGGCCGCCGAAGGGTACTTCGGAGCACGCAAGAACGTTTTCCAGATTGCAAACGAAGCCGTTGCAAAAGCTGGAAACTACGCCTACCGTGACCGCCGCAACAAGAAGCGCGATTTCCGCCGCCTCTGGATCACCCGTATCTCCGCAGCCTGCCGCAATGCCGGAACCACATACTCAGCTTTCATCGCAGCGATGATTAAGCACGGAATTGAGCTCGACCGTAAGGTATTGGCGGACCTCGCAGTGCGTGATGGTGATGGCTTCCTCAACCTGCTCAAGCAGGTCGGACTTGTTGCCTAAGCTGTCCTGACAGCTCGCCGACATCACAAGCCCGCCGGACACAGTTCGTGCGGGCTTGTGTTTTTGAATAAAGAACAGCATCGCCATGACTCAGCCAATCGCCGAAGTACAAAGTGAAGCCCTAGCAGCCATCGCTGCCGCAACCAACACCATAAATCTCTCAGAACTCGATACTCTCTACCTCGGACGAAAAGCCGGTCGCCTGACCGGCCTGATGCGTAATCTTGGTAGCCTGTCTCCAGAGGATAAGCCTGCGTTTGGTGCTGCACTAAATGAGGCCAAATCTGTCATCGAAGCAGCTATAGCAACGCGCGGTGCCGAGCTTCGCGCAGCTGAGCGCGACACACGGGAGCAAGGCGAACGCATCGACCTGACGCTTCCCGGGCGCACCCCGGAACCCGGACGCTTACATCCACTGACGCAAACCTTTGAACAGGTCCGCAGCGTGATGCTCGCGCTTGGCTTCAGCTTCACTGAATCCAACCACTGCGAAGAATACCTCTTCAACTTTGACTGGCTAAACTACCCGCCGGAACACCCTGCCCTCGATGAGCAGATGAGTTTTGTACTGGATGACGACCACCTGATGCGCACGCACACAACACCAACACAGGGACGTGTGCTCGCAACCGGACAGCAGCCACCACTGCGTTACGCTCAGATAGGGCGTTGCTTCCGACGCGATGCGGTTGATGACACGCATAGCCACACCTTCCACCAGGTGGATGGCTTTGCCGTCGACAAAGACCTCTCCTTGGCTGACCTCAAAGGCGTAATGGCCGAGATCATGCGCGGGATATTTGGTCCTGAAGCTATCGTGCGCTTCCGCCCGGACTACTTCCCCTTTGTTGAACCCGGTGTTGAAATCGCTGTGAAGTGGGGCGACCGCTGGTTGGAAGTGGGCGGCGCCGGAATGATTCATCCAAACATCCTCCGTAGAGCTGGCATCGACCCAACCGAATACTCAGGTTGGGCATTTGGCTTCGGGCTTGACCGTATGCCGATGGTCCTCCACGGAGTTGACCGCCTCCCCCTGTTCCTCGAAAATGACCTGAGGTTCCTTAGGCAGTTCTAAGAGCCTTCGGCAACACTCTTTTTAGACACCATACGAAATCAACAACATCTTTTACCGCCAAGTGCGGCAGGTTACGACAAGGACTTAGCGCATGAAAGTACCCATCTCCTGGCTTCAGGAATTCATCCCGGTTCCCACAGAAGGACAGGCATTTACCGACTTCTGCGATGCACTGACGATGGCTGGGTTGGAGGTCGAGGAAATTCTGGATGGTCCAACCCTCTACACCAAAGTGACGCCTAACCGTGGCGACTGGGCATCCATCCTCGGAACCGCACGCGAAGCAGCCGCCATCGATGCGCGTATTACGGTCAAATCCCCTGTAGGGACACCCCTTTCAACCGGTGTTGGTCCGGTTTCGGTGACCATTACGGACCCAGATGCCTGCCCTCGCTACGCGGCGACCGTGATTCGTGGTGTAACGATTGGCCCGGCTCCAGACTGGATGCAAGAGCGTCTTACACACGCCCTTGGAGACAAGTACAAGCCGGTCAACAATATTGTCGATATCACCAACTACGTGATGCTTGAGCTTGGACAGCCATTGCATGCCTTTGACCTTGCAACCATTGGCGGTGGCCAGATAATTGTCCGGCGTGCAGCATCCGATGAGAAGATCAAAACACTTGATGGCGAAGAGCGCCTCCTGACAGCCCAGCCACTGTGTATCTGCGATGCCAGCCGCCCCGTGGCCATCGCCGGAATCATGGGTGGTCTCGAGACCGAGATCACCGCAGGCACCACAGACATCCTCCTTGAATCCGCTCACTTTGAACCGATCACTATTCGCCGTGGGAGCAAGGCACTCGGACTCGCAAGTGAGGCAAGCTACCGCTTCGAGCGCTTTGTTGACCCCAACTTGGTGATGCAGGCGACCGCACGTGCAGCGGCACTGATTCTTGAAATCTCTGGGGGCGTGATTGATGGTCCAACCACTGATGTCATCGCAAAGCCGCATGTCCCGACGCGTGTGTTGGCGCGCATGGATCGCATCCGCCGCCTGCTCGGCGTGGATATCGACCGGGATGATGCCGTCGCAGCGCTGAAGCGCCTTGGCATCGATGCCGAACGCTCAGCGGGCGCACTTGATTGTCTGGTGCCCAGTTTCCGGCCAGATATCGCAATCGAAGAGGACATTGCGGAAGAGGTTGGCCGTATAGCGCTTGGGTATGACAAACTACCTGAAACGGTCCCGCCGGTTACCACCGGCCGAGGCATTAACGCTCCTGGTGCTGAGTTTGCCGCAAAGGTCAGGACAATTCTGACCGGAATGGGACTTCAAGACATCGTTGGCCATTCACTGACATCCCCCGAGACAGCGTGGACTGAGGCTGAACAGGCATCGGTGGTAGCAATCCGCAACCCGATGGCACCGCAGTACTCATCCCTGCGTACCTCACTCTTTGCGACCCTTTTCCCAACGGCTGCCCGTGCCGTCGAAAGTGGAATCCGCGACTTTGGTCTCTTTGAGCTTGGCAGTGTTTACTGCCGTACGGCGGATGGTGTATATGCTGAGCCGCGTCGCCTCTCTGTACTTCTTGCGGGAACCCTGACAGCCGGAATGTGGGGAGTAAAGCCAGGGACCGTCCCAGTGGATGTTTACTTTGCAAAGGGCGTTGTTGAGCATCTTTTGCGTGGATTGGGCATCGGAGACGTGACGGTCAAGCCGGCAGCCCATCATCTGGGCCACCCGTACCGGACTGCCGAAGTCATGGTTTCAGGCAAGGTCGTTGGTTACTTTGGCGAAGTCCGCAGTGGCCTGTCCCTCTTGGCACGCGATTCTGATACCGGTCAGATTTACAACGCTGCAGAGAACATTCCAGCGAGAACGGTGTTTATTGATCTGTGCGGAGATTCACTGCTGGATCTCCAAGGCACGGTGGGAGGAGCTGGAGCCTACACCGCTATCAGCCGTTTCCCGGCCGTTACCCGTGACATCGCGCCGGTTGTTCCGCTCACAACCGCTTTTGTCGAGATACAAAATGCAATCATCGCGGCAGGTGGACCTTTCCTGCGTTCTGCTGAGCTCACTGACCTGTATGCGGGCCAAGGAATACTTGATGGCCACCATGCTCCGACAGTGCGCATAGTCTTCCAGGCAGCTGATAGAACGTTGACGAGTGCGGAAGTGGATGTTGCGATGGCAGCGATTCGTAGCGCATGCGAAGCACAGGGCGCACAGTTCCGTTGATATAGACACGTTAGGTAACAAATAAAGACCTCCCGGAGCGTGACTTCGGGAGGTTTTACACATTTAGAATGTTGCTACTTCTTCTTGTCACCCTTGACATCGATGAGCTCACGGACATCGATAATCATCCCGCTCCCACTCTGAACCGTTGGGAGGTGTCCATCCCACTTTTCAATCCAGTCCTTTGCCAGAACAAGCTTGCCTCCTTGGGTTTGCAGCGCTTCAGCGTTAATCTTCGCTGATTCAGCAAGTCCGCGCGCGCGCGTGATGGCGGTGGTTGCTTCCAGCTTTGCCTGATCAAGGATGTACTTCTGCTTTTCAGCCATTTGTTGAGCGACCTGCTTTTGTTCGATGGCGCTATTGAACTCCTGCGAAAAGGTGAAGTTAGTCAGTGACACTCCGTTTGGTTCCACAACAACGTGATAGTCGCGCAGTCGATTGACCAGTTCTGTGTGGACTTCTGACTTGACCTTGTCACGGAGGCGGATAAGGTCCTCGGCGGTATAGCGTGCCGTTACCACTTTAAGTGATTCATGTACAGCTGGGTCAATCACACGGAAGCGGTATTCGCTGCCAACGGTTTGGTAGAGGTGCCCGACGCCAGTGGGCTCCACGTGGTAGTTCAGTGCGACGGTGCACTGCACGGTTTGAAGGTCACGCGATGCTGCAGATGCCTCAGCCTGTTCTTTTTGTGTGCGCACTTCAAGCTGTTCGACGGTATTGATTCCGGGGATGACAAGGTGGATACCTTCTGTCAGGACACCTTTGACAGCACCGAACTGTAAGAGAACACCCCGATACCCTGCAGGGACGAGGACGATTGCAGAACCCATAGAACCAATCAGAGTTAGAAGTACGGCAGCGATACGCATCGGGATAATGAAGCGAAAAGCGGATTTTGGAATCATCAACGATGCGACAGCGATCAGGATTCCAAGGACAGTGAAGGTGAACATTTGGCGTTGTCTCCTTAGGGAGCAGAATTGTGTTTATTGATGTTGGGCTCGGGGACACGGATGGATGCATCCACGATAAAGCGGCTTGGTTCAACGGAGAGTTGAAGTTTGTGGAGACATGGCAGCCAGAGGGCAAATCCAATGTGGTTTAGGAGCGGTCTCAGATCGAGTCGCGCTTGTGCCTTGTCGACCGACAGCTCTGCTGGTAGATGCGCTTGTAACAGAGGGAGGAGCATCGAAAGAAGCGTCGGCGGGTCAATGAAAGTCATCGTGATGCATGGAAACGGACAGGCAGCGGCACTTAGGACAACCGGAATTTCGATCCGCCTTGGCAGGGGCCATTGGTTGACATCGATAACGATTGCGGCATTTCCGCCACCGAGTGCGGCAACAGCGACACCTACGACGGGGCTTTGACGACCTTGGAACTTTTTTGCGATTTCAGAGTTTATAAGCGCTGTGGACAACGGAAGCCGGAAGTCAGCCTCGAATCCTGGATACATGTCAGGAGTAGGCATCGGTACCGGACTTTCAGTCCTTGAGGTTGAATCACTCACACCTCCATGGTACGTTATCCGGTGGT
>JBJTQN010000342.1:0-6146 GCA_046075665.1 Armatimonadota bacterium
CCCGTGGATGTCTTCCGCGTGAATGCCGATGGTGTTTATGATGTCAAATGGCAGGCAAAAGGCACAGGCATTGTAATTGATGATGTCCGTTCTGAGGATGCCATTTACGTTGTAGGGCTCACGAAAGCGACGCGTCAGGGAATTGTGCACCGCCATTCAGTCGCTCTTGCGCACGAGGAAAAGTTCGCGGTGGAGAAATCCGAATTGGATGCACTGTGGAAGCGGGACTCAGAAAAGCGTAAGAAGAAGCGATAAGTGATCGGTGTTGGTTGATGGGTGTTGGACGTGATTCAGTGAATTCTGCATAGGGGATGACCGCTGTGCATTCCCGCGCTTCATGGACGTTTTATTCGAACACGCTTGTCTGTTCGATGAAAAATCCTCTGCGTAGGGGCGGACCACCGTGTCCGCCCGAGGTCACGGATTTCCCATAACCATTCGTAGGGGCAGGCCTCTGTGCCTGCCCCCACCGGACCGCTGGATTTGGGCATGCGGAGCTAGTACCTAATTTCGTAACAGCGCCGCGTTCCGCTGCCGGGCTACGCGCAGGTCATCCCGGTTGTACACCAAACCTTGAGAGCGTCCAATGGCTCGATAAAATCCAAACAAACCATCATCCAACGGGCCACTAACGACATCCAGTGGACGCTGCCCGTTGCTATTCTTACGATCGATATCCGCACCGTGGCTTAGCATGTATGCAAGTGGCTCTTCGAGACCAAAGAAGGCAGCCATGTGCACCGCTGTAGATCCTTCATCCCCTGGCTCGTTGATTGGCGCGCCATTCTGCATCAGCTTCATCGCTAGTTTGTTATCGCCGCGTAACAGAGCATCCCGCAAATTACTGCCTCCCAAGCTGGCATCCGCCTCGATGCGAACAAGATACTCGTTCGAGAACAAACCAGCCGGGTTTTGCAGCTGCACCAAGTGCCAACCCTTCTGCGGAAGAGCATCCAGGCTCACTGTTGCGATGCCTTTCGACTGCGAGATACCCCCCTTTACCCGGCGGCCATCCACGAACACGGCTGCACCCGACATCACATTTCTCGTCGCGATTTGGAAGGATAGATTGCCTGGAAAGAGCAGAGGAAAGACCTGATGGCCACGCTGAATCTCAAGTGGCCCCGGAGACCATATTGCTGGTTGGGGACTATCCGCTTGGACACGGGATGACAGGTAGCTTGTAAATGTCGCAACGCACTTCCCTGACTTAGCCATGTCGACCAGCTGACTTCGTGTCCACTGTGTCGCTGTGTCATCACCCAGGTAGGAAGCGTTCGTAAAAGTCAATGCAATCGGTTTTGCTTTTGCTCCTTGCACCACCGTGCCAGTAACTTTGAGGATTGTCGCTCCATCGGTGGCAGACTGCTCCATCGCATTCAATAATTCACTCACCGATGGTCCAGAACTATGGCTACCATCGCCAAGCGTCACTTGCCTGGCAAACGTTCCGCTGGTGCCAGTGCTTCCCTCGGTGACCATATTCCAAACAGGATTGAAGCGCTCACGCCCACCCCAGGACATTCGCCAGACTTCCTCCTCGGGTGCACCCCGCTCCGCAATGTCTTTGTAAAAATCAAAAACCACCATATTCAGGCGCCCCTGAGGCAAAATCAGCCAGCGGTCGTAAGCACCACGCCACGTCGGCGCATCCATTCCAGTACCCGGCGTATTTGTCGACACTAAATATGGCATCCGGTGGCAGTCCCCACACACATTTGGCCCCGACTTTCCTGGGTCATCATCACCAAGAACGTGAAAGAGCTCAAAGCCGCGTAACGCACGCTTTGTGACCGTGTTCGTAAACGGCCTGCGCTGCGCCGGTGGGTAGCGGATTGCGAACAGAAACTCCGCCATCGCATCCCGCTCTGCTTTCGAAAGGTGGCCGGCTTTACCTTCATCGTTTTTGGAATCGTCGCGGAAATCGCGCATCGTGGATGCAAGCCCAGAGTCAATTAGCTGGCGCGTCGAAGTAACCGGCCGTGCAGGATCACTGTTTGGCTGAACATCGCGGGCGAGGCTTGCCGAGTTTATACCGCCGTATGGGTCACCCGGGATACCATCCCAGTGGAAAGGCATTGTGTCCTGAAGTCCACGGGTTGGCATCGTTGAGCGGGGCATAATCTGATTCCCGCCCCCGACGATTGGCGTATCCAAGACCCAAATGAGCTGGTCCGTATGGCCATCCGGGTGGCAGCTCGCACAGCTAAATGTCCCATTTGAGCTAGCTTTGGCAGTGCTAAAGGCTTTGCGTCCGAGCTTGAAGCGAAGCGGCGTAGGATCCGACAGCGCGATGGTTTTTGCTGGGGAGAGTGTTCCGGATGCAGAAATTTTGCTCATCGAAACCGTGTTGTCTGCGGCATTGAGCGTGTAGGCGATATTGGATTTTGTGATGGCAATGCCATCCGGGGATGCGCCCGTCGGCGTGCGGCTGATCACTTTTCCAGTGGTGGTGTTGAGGGTGAAGAGGGTATCGGAGCCAGCAGCGACGGCGGCGATGACCGATGAATTGGGAAGCGTCGCGACGGCGCTTGGCGTTGCGAGCGCTGTCACATGTGTCGGCTGCGCTGGGAGCAAAGGCTCAAGATCGATATGCCGAACATCGTTGTTAGAACCTGATAACCCAGGTTTGATCAGTGAAATTCGGTTCAGAAATGGCCTGTTTTCAAGCTCTTTCAGCCCATGCTTTTTCGTACCTGACTTGCCATTGGCATCATTGCGGGCATCTGTCTGTGCGATGACAACGGTCCCATCCGATTTCACATCAAGGCCATAGAGGAGTGTTCCAACGTTAGATGTGACATTAATCAGCGCCTCATCCTGTGTTGAGAAAATAAAGAGGTCCCGGTCAGGGACAGCCGGATTCTTGACGATATCAACAACGTGCCCGGTTGAGAGCACATTATTGTTGATGATGCTGTGTTCGTAGGCATCAAATGTGGCAAGCTCGCCCTTCAGTGGCTTGATGCCACCAGAAAGCTGAGTTTGGTTGCCGGACTCAAATGCGGTTACGTAGAGCTTGCCATCCCGGACGGCGATATTGCGTGGGTCCTGCGCTGAGATCGGAATGTATTTGGAAATCGCACGTGTTCGGGTGTCAATGACGGCGATTTTGTTTTCGGATGAAAGAGCAACATAGGCTTTGTCGTTACTTGCGAAGGCGATTCCGCATGGTTCATCAAAACGGGTCGAACCCGTGGCAGTGTCGATGTCCTGAATGGTAGCGATGACGCAATGGTGGAAAGGGTGTCCGGGGTCGATTTTTATAACGCTTATGGTGTCAGAAATGTGGTTTGACACCCACAGCTCACGGCCATCCGGGCGGAGCTTGACGGTGACCGGCTCAAGCCCAACGGGGATACGACTGGTGATGGTCTGTGTTTTCTGGTCGATGACATCGATGGTCCCTGCGGGTGTGTTTGCGACGTAGACCAGTGTGTTTGTGGTTTCGATGGGGTGGATGTGTGGGCTTAGGAATGAAGCGTGTCCAGTGGAAGATTCGTTGATGGTCAAAGATAGGGTTGGCGTTGCGGGGATGCGAGCGGCGGTTGCTAGAAGCGCCGCCATCAGTGTGACAGCGATACCGACTGAGAGGCGTGTGGTTATCATGTCCTTCCCCGTGCTTCATTGGTTTGAGATGGAATGCTGACCGAATGGTCAGATTCTATCCATTTGAAGATGGTCCGTCAACAGTGATGCTCGCCTTAGAACATTCTTGATTTCAGAACCAGATCTCGGTCTTTTGACGTGCGTAGCGAGACATTGCACCCGGCTTCCTGTCACGTTGCATGCAATGTATTCATCCAGCAACAGCCCAAGTCTGAATAGTTCGTGGAACCGGCATCACCATCATTACTGTTTATGCAATGTGCAAGCGTGATGGGTGAAATTTCATCCTTTGTGGATTGACACCAGACTGCTGAAAACGACCGAGGAATGCAAGTGACATACGCCCGCGCACGACTGTTATTGGGGATTTCAACCGTTGGCTCGGTAGTGACATTGTGTGTCCTCGCCCTCGCGCTGAGGTTACCGCAGCAGTACTTTTCAACTTCATCTACCGACATCGTCGAGACGGGTAAGGGCCTAACGACCATCCATGGGATGTACGCCGTGGTCGCATTGCCATTTGATGTCTTAGGTGGATATCTGCTAGGGCGTATCTTTAGCCGAGATGTTCCACCGCTTGGAACATTTGGAAAACGAATAATGCGTGGCATCCTAGGGCAGGGGTGTGTGTATGTCGCCTGTGGAGTGGCACTTATCGAGATGCACGTATGGTTCGGAATTATCGGCGTCATTCTGATGTTTGTGACCCTTCAGCTCCTACTTTTGTCATTTCAATTACCGCTGGCGATGTTTGTAGGTGGACTCAAGCGCACGCGGGCTGGACTGACAGGACAGGGGGTCTACGGGACTGGTGGGATTACGGGGTTTCCGGGTGCTGAAACGGTGGCATTACCGATGCACTGGAAACCACTACTTTCAAGCAATCTACTGGCCGTGATGGAAAGTCGCCGCCGTTACGCAATCACATCCGGGCTCCGGCGAAGGGGTGTGTTACTCGCCATGGGCTGGAACATCGTTGGTTTTGCGATTTCAGTTTTGCTTGCTGGCGGTACCGGCAGCATCGCGAGCTTACTGACGACATCGCTATACTTCTCGCTAACATCATTTATCGGGCTGCTCGTACTACCAAAGCCATCCCAGAATGCGGTGTTGCAGATCGATGATGCAATTTGCAAAGCTGGAAACCGGGATAACCTTTTGGCTGCGATTCGGACGCTGGCAGGAATTCAGGATGATGAGGAATCGCGGCACACAACGGTTCAGTTAATCTTTCACCCAATCCCTGCCGTGTCGCTCCGCACTGGGATGTCACCAAACGGCACACGGCAGTTCGCCGCATGGAATGTTGCCCGATTGGCAATCTTTCTGTCGTGGGCTGGGTTAAGCTTTGTATCCCGAGCGGTGCACTGTAATGTTGGGCGTCCTGATGTCTGGGTATTGCTCCCGTGCGATTAGGTGCATTTGGTTGTCCTTTTTAGCGTAAGTCAGCCAATACATTGCAATTTTGACTTCGGAAGACGTTGGATATCTCCGTATCTGAATCGTCGGACAGGCGTAAACGCCATCCCCTACAGGACCTCACGCGTACTTTGGAATGCCGTTTCAACGACAATTCCTCCGCGTAGGGGAGGGCTGCCATGCCCTCCCGCACAGGAGAAGCAAGCGGATTCGGTCCATCGAATAACGTTAGTGCCTGTCGCATTACTACCTGCACCTACCCGGAGTTATAGTTTGCTACACAGATCTCACCCCTCCACATCCACAACATCGCCGAAACCATCCATTTGATACGATAGCCACACATGCAGCACCTCGAGCCTGATAACCATTTATCCACCGGGAAGTCCGTTGCTATGCTCGAGCTCGAAGCCTACCAGTGGATGACACGGATGAGCCCACTCGTCCTCGAAACGCCTCCATCCACAAAAACTGCAGCAAAACGACATTTAGCAGACTTGCAACAACAGCTGCAAACCGGACGACAGCTCTATCAGGACATTGCCACAGCAGGACTCAATCCGACGATCGTGACATCTATTGAGCAAGCCATCCGCCACCTTCCGGACATGATCCAGGATGCCGAAGCGCACATCACTTACCTCGAAACCGGTGCTGCAAACGCCGAAGATGCCGCCGAACAGCTTCGCGAAAAGCTGGCACGCCGCGCAGCGCAAACCGAAGTGGATGACATCATCGGCAAAGGGTTTGAACAACCTCTCCAGGCCACAACCCGCTATCGAAACATCCCCGCAGCTATCGGTACCGGCATCTTTGGCATCGCGTGGACAAGCTTCACCACCGTCCACGCCTTCTTCATGATCGGTGGGATGATGCAAGCTTTCGGGTGGGCCGCACTCTTTCTCTTGTTGTTTTACTCATTGTTTTGGGCGGTCGGTCTCGGGATGCTAGCGACATCCGCAGCAAGCCTCGGTACCGAAACCATCGACCTCTACGATGGCACGCTGACATCGACATTCAACCTGTTTGGCTATAAACGCATCAAGAAAGTCGCCATCGATACAAGCTATCGCGCACGCGTAACCAAAGTCATGCTCGGCGGTTTCCAAGTGCAAAAC
>JBJTQN010000343.1:0-6755 GCA_046075665.1 Armatimonadota bacterium
TCAGGTTACTCTGGGGACACAACGGATTACAAGGCAGTTGCCGAGTGGACGATTCGCGGCGCCTCAGGGGCGACAGTGGTTGTAAGCATGCGCCATGCACGTGGTGGTAGCAAACAACTATCAGTGACGCTCTAAAAGCAAAGTCCGCACACATCATATGATGTGTGCGGACTTCAACCATGTGGGTCGGCTGGGACTCGAACCCAGGACCAATGCCTTAAAAGGGCACTGCTCTACCGCTGAGCTACCAACCCGCAAGCGGACAGATTGTACCACTCTAGGACTGTTTGAATCTATGTTGAATACGTAATTTGCGTCGTATTTTCTCGTGGAGTCCCCTTGATTGACATCACAAGTAATGCACGGCTGACATTGTTTTATAAGAATCAGGTAACTCTAGGGATACAGAACTCACAAAGATAAGGGAATAATGAATTAAAGTCTTAAAATGAATCGGTCGAGGTGGAGCACTCATGATTCCATTGGTTCTGTCAGCCTTCCTTGTAATACACGCCACTCAGACGGGTCCCAATTTGACCGGAGCACAAGACGACGTCGCCACGTTCCGTAGTTCGCGATCACTTACATCGGCGCAACGAGCGCGGGCGGCGCTCACTCCTAAGTACACATCAACTCCGTTGTCATCCTTGTCGGGATTAGGGAATGCGCCTACAGCTCAAGCGAAAGCTACTGCACTAGTTACACTAAACCGTACAAAGCGCTCAAGCCAATACATCCCGGAAGATGTAAGCGACAAAGCAACCTGGAAGCGCCAAGGTATTGCCACTGCCACTCCATGGGATCGTGAAGTTGGCGGTTGGGAGAAACGCCCGGATTGGAAACCGAAGACTACATGGGATGGAACACTAACACATATTTCTGGCGGCAATCTTGCTGGTGGTGCGAAGAGTGGACGTCAAACGTATGACACTAAACATCCTAACCTTGTCGTGAATGGGAAAGTTCCGGTCAAACGCCGCTGACCGATCGGCTTCGAGCAAGCGACGAGCATAGAGATACTAAACTTTACTTCTTGACCGTGTCCCACCGTTGACATTATGGGGACTTACGGCGTTGCTCAGCCGGGACAAGTTTCTTCAATCTGGCAAGTTCATCACGAACTATTGCAGCATGCTCGAAATCCAGACTTCTGGCAGCTTGCTTCATCTCTTTCTCCATGTCGACCAATGTCGACATCAACTGATCGAGGGACATATTTTCGGGCTGCTTTGTCGAGCTTGCCTTGTAGTGAGACTTGGCCTCTGCAACTTTTTTGCTCTCAATGATCTGTCTCACTGCTTTTGTGACGGTCGATGGTGTGATGCCATGTGCAGCATTGTGTGCCATTTGCTTTTCTCGGCGACGCTGAGTCTCAGTCATCGCACGCTCCATCGAACCCGTAATCCGGTCGGCGTACATGATCACCTGTCCGCCGACATTACGAGCTGCACGCCCGATGGTCTGAATGAGGGCGGTATCGCTTCGCAGGAACCCTTCTTTATCTGCGTCAAGGATTGCCACCAACGAAACTTCCGGAAGGTCAAGACCTTCCCGTAGAAGGTTGATTCCAACAATCACGTCGTAAACGCCAAGTCTCAGATCCCGAAGAATCTCGGTGCGTTCCAGCGTATGAACCTCCGAGTGCAGGTATTGCACCTTGATGGCCAGATCGACAAGGTAGTCCGTAAGGTCTTCAGCCATTTTCTTGGTAAGTGTGGTGACAATGACGCGTTCCCCCTTGTCTGTACGAAGGCGAATCTCACCTATAAGGTCATCAATTTGTCCCTTTGACGGCCGGAGAACTATCTCCGGGTCAACGAGACCAGTTGGGCGAATAATCTGTTCCACTATCCGGTCCGAGTTTTGACGCTCAAATGGGCCAGGGGTTGCACTGACAAAAATGCATTGTCCGATAGTTTCTTCCCATTCCTGATATCGGAGGGGTCTGTTGTCGGCTGCACTAGGCAGACGGAAACCATACTCAATCAATGTATCTTTGCGACGTTTGTCCCCAGCAAACATCGCATGGATTTGGGGCAAGGTTTGGTGAGACTCATCAACGACCACTAAAAAGTTATCTGGAAAATAATCCAGAAGCGTGTTTGGAGGGGTCCCCGGCCCGCGGCCATCAAACCATCGAGAATAGTTTTCTACACCAGAGCAATAACCTAGTTCCCGAATCATCTCAAGGTCAAAACGCGTTCGTTGTTCAATTCGCTGGGCTTCAATTAGCTTGTCTTGCGCCTTGAACCGTTTGACGCACTCGAGCATTTCTGCTTCGATACCAGCGAGTGCAACTTCCATTCGCTCAGGGTCAGAGACAAAGTGACTGGCGGGAAAAATGGTGATCTCATCACGCTCTTCCAGCGTCTCTCCTGTCAGCTGATCAATAAGGGTGATTGATCTCACATCATCCCAATCAAAGGAGATTCGGATAACAACTTCCTCATCCTTTGGTTGAATCTCAAGCGTATCTCCAAGCACCCGGAATGTACCGCGTGTAAGTGCAAAGTCATTTCTGGAAAACTGGATGTTGACCAAACGACGCAGAACTTCATCACGGTCATATGACTGCCCCCGTTTGAACCAGACAATCATATTTTTGTAATCTTGAGGTGAACCAAGACCGTAAATACACGATACCGATGCCACAATGATGACATCACGACGTTCAAGTACAGCTTGTGTGGCGCTGTGCCGCAGGCGATCAATTTCTTCGTTGACCGACATATCTTTTTCGATGTAAGTGTCGGTTTGAGCGATGTAGGCCTCAGGCTGAAAGTAGTCGTAGTAACTTACAAAGTATTCAACAGCATTGTTCGGGAAGAAGTCTCTGAATTCTCCGCAAAGCTGCGCCGCAAGTGTCTTGTTATGTGCAATTACCAATGTTGGTCGCTGAACACGTTGAATCACATTTGCGATGGAAAATGTCTTTCCTGTTCCAGTCGCACCAAGGAGTGTCTGGAAACGAAAACCAGCATTCAGCCCATCTACCAAACCATCGATGGCAGTAGGCTGATCGCCACCGGGCGTGTAGGACGAAACGACTTGAAACGGTCGGTCTGGCAAGCTGGGCTCCTGGAAACGTATTCACTTCATTCTAGCATTGGCCCACTATGCTTCTGGCACATCATTGGGCATCAACTGATTTTGCCATCATCGAACTACCGACGCTCGTCTTGGTAATCAAATGGCGAGCCAATGCCCCAATCGCAAGTAGGCTGACCATGAAGAGAAATGGCTCGATTGGTACGAGAAAGCGATGATTGCTAAAAGTCATCGTATGAACCATCGTCACGACTCCAACAGGAATCGTTGCGAGAACGACTTCCGGCTTCGCACGAAATGCGAATGATCCCGC
This sequence comes from Armatimonadota bacterium, assembly GCA_046075665.1. Lineage (GTDB taxonomy): Bacteria > Armatimonadota > Armatimonadia > Armatimonadales > Armatimonadaceae > CAIRTT01. Next base: position 3,362 of record JBJTQN010000343.1, read on the forward strand.
TAAGAATAGGAGTAAGAAAACGGTACGTAACATTACGATTACTTTTACAACACCTGATTCCTGTTCCTGACGATATCCTGCGAGTGACTTTGGCCCCCAAAGTTCCCAAAGGGAGATGGCCCGCTGACGTACAAATCTCGATGGATTTTTGACAGCAAATTCAATGTATGTCTTTACAGCTTTCTTTTGTTGATCTTCTGGGAAAGCGACGAACTCCGTACCGTTACTGTCACTGTAGATGGAAATCAGCAGGTTGTTTCCAAAAGCATGTGGTGGCCTAGCGATTGGTGACTTTTCAATGACGAATAGAAGTCCAGCACCAATCAGAAAGCCACTGGCTATGTACAACGGTATTTTCACGGTTCGCGAAAGAAGTGCAACGATGAGTGGAATTAGGACACCAACTAACAACAGTGATGGTCTAATCGCACCAGTCACATGAAATAGGAATCCTGTGATTAGGCAGAACGGTACAAGAGACGAATGCACGACACTACGCTTGTTCCATATCCATAATGTCCCAACCATTGCACTCAGAAGAACAGTCGTAGCAATCGTTTCCGTCATCACAAGTTGGGAGTAACGGAGCTGATGCGGGTAGACCGCAATCATGCAGCTAGCCGCCAATGGAATCCATCGTTCCATCCGACAAAGCTTACAAAAATGATAGGTAAGTGGGATACAGGAAACCGAGAGCAGTACGTTGAGTCCGAGCAGTGCCTGTATCGTCTGGGCAGTCGGGAGGAAGCTACGGAATATAGCGATTACCAGAGGATAGCCATTTGGAAATGAACTGATTGGAGCTTCATTGACTATGCCATCAGCAACCAGCAGGTACATCTTCGAGTCGTAAACCAATGGGTCAGCCCCCATGAAGAACACAAAGATAACGCGGATGAGAAAGCCAACAAGCGAAATGCCACTGAGGGCAAGTATTTCCCGTTTATCCAAAGTCATAGTTGTATCTTTGGTTCCGGCTGGTTGTTATTGGAGTACTAATTGGTTACTGGGACAAAAGTGAACGGAGAGCGTCCATGCCAATATCTACCGGGCGCTTTCTGGCATCAGACACGTACAACGCGCAACGCACACCGTAGGCCCACTGGGTTAATCGTGCGGCGGAGATGTTCCACCCCGCTGCAGTTAAGTTACGACATAATGCGTGGACAGCACTTGAGTCATTAGCGAGCCTCACATCAACCAGGAGCATTTCAGTATCGAGGGGCACCAGCGTCAGTGACTGGGTCCTGCCGAGAACCGCGGCGGGACGTCGCTTACGTGCAATCATGTCCCCCACCGTTTCTTTGCCGCTGAGTACCTTTTCAAATGCCACGACAAGGTCATTTCGTAGCGAGCGGTCGAGACCACGATCCCTGTAATCCACGCGTAATGTGTCAATTACGATAGCACTTGACCCTGGGGTGCTACGTGTAAACACTTGGGCCGAATGGAGCTTGATGTCATACGCATAGAGAACACCTGTCAATTTTGCAAGGAGACCCGGCCGTGGATCATCGAAGGCTACAATCGTCACGACGGATTCGCGTTCAGTTGCGTTCCCTCGAACATCCACTACGACGGGAAAATCGGTCTCACCAATCAACAGAGTATGAGCCATCTCAACATGCAGTCGGATTTCTTCAAGTGGGGTATTTAACAAGTAGGACGCTGGCATGGCATCGATGTGTTTTTGGACGCGTTCGATGTCAACGGTTGCTCCATCATCAGGTTTTACCAGTCGCCGACGGATACGCTCACGAACTTGATCCATTTTGCGTGCATCGGGTTCCGACTCAATTTCTGAACTATTGTGGCTAAATTCGTTTTCACATCGCTGAACAAGCTCATCCAGCAAGCGACCGGCGGAACGTGTCCAAATCCCAGGCCCCACAGCATTGACATCAGCCCAAGTCAGCACATAAAGCATCCGCAACATGTCGGAGTCACCAAGAGCTTCATGGACGGACTTGATGGTCTCCGAACGTGAAAGATCCCGCAGTCGTGCAGTATCCGCGAGAAGTAAGTGGTATCTGACGAGTCGCTGTACACGCGCCGTTACATCAGCAGGACACCCAAGACGGGCACAGAGTTCAGGTACCCGCTCTGCCCCAGTAATCTCATGCGGAGCAGGATTCCCGGCGCTGTCAAACCGCCATTGCTTACCAAGGTCATGAAGGAGGGCTGCCAAATAGAGTGTGCTAGTGGATGCAATAGTGGCAAATGAGTAGCGATAGGCCTCCAAGGAGTCATCCTGCGGAGCAGGTGATGTCAGACTTTCAAGATTTTCCACTACGTTTAACGAATGTTCACCTACGGTGCTGACGTGAGCAGGATCGTATGCGATGAGTCTCATCGCATCGGTGAACTCCGGCAATATACGCTCAAGCAAGCCCGTACGGATCATCGTCTTTATCGCGGGAGTGATTCCGCTTGATTTCCCGATGACGTTGAGCAGTATTTTGCTGATCACTGGGATTCCGACGCTTGATCCGCATTCCTGTATCCGTTCGATACAGGATGCTGAGAGTTCGAGTCCAAGGCGCTGTGATGCATCTATTGCTGCTGGAACCCAATCGCGTGCCGAATCAGCTTCAGCCTGATCACTAACCGTAATGGTATTTCTGAGGACTGCAACGCCGGCAGCTGATAATGGTAGCGGTCCTTCAAGGCACCGAGAAATGACTTTATTCGACAGGTCAAGAACCCGCGCTGAGTGTCTGTAGTAGTCACCCATAATTCCTTGTACAGCAGGCACACCAGCGCTAGTGCTGTAGCCCATGCATTCTGCGATTGCTTCCTGACGGGTTGTCACCAACCTGTCGCGCCGCTCTCCAGCCACCAAGTGCAACGCGTGTCGTGTCCGCAGCAGAAACTCACGACCGTCCCGAAGGTCATCCGCTTCAGTGGTGGTGATGACTTTTCGCCGAACCAGTTCCCGATAGAGCGCATCACCCGACTTCCCGTAGCGAACCATCGCTATCCATTGCGCTGACTGGATATCCCTTAGGCCACCGACACCTTCCTTGACATCCGGTTCCAATAGAAACGCCGAATCTCCGTTCCGTCCCCGTATCGCTTGACGTTCGGCTGCCTTTTGAAACAAAAAGTCAGCCATTTGAAGTGTCCCGGTATAGATGGAGTCGAACCTGTCGTAGAGATCGCGATCTCCACAAATGAAGCGGCTATCTAGGAGTGCAGTTTGCGTTTGATGATCGAGTCCTCCTGCTAGGATTTCGTCCATGGCGCGATACGCATATCCCACCTTTATTCGGCATCCAGAGAGGAGCACATCCATGACAAGCTGAAAAGCTTCCCTTAGAATCGGTGGATCATCGGTTCTGTCCACGAGAAATGTAAGATCGACATCGGACCATGGAGCAAGACATCTTTGTCC
>JBJTQN010000344.1:0-11043 GCA_046075665.1 Armatimonadota bacterium
CAAGAGCAACGGATGACCAACGTGTCGCAACTGGATTTCACCGCAACACAATGCTCAATGAGGAAGGCGGAATAGACCCAAATGAGTACAGGTTTCTTTCCGTAGTCGACCGTCTTGCTACAACCGGTACAACGTGGCTTGGTTTGACGGTAGCGTGCGCACAATGCCATACCCATAAGTTCGACCCTATTACGCATACCGACTACTACCGGATGTTTGCGTACCTAAACAATGCAGATGAGCCCGATTTTGCCGTCTATAGTGATGCACAGAAGCAATCCTTCAAAACATCACTTGAGAAAGCACGATCAATCCGGGCCAACATTTTCAGCCGTTGGACACCTATCGAGAAATTGTTTGCTGATGCGGCAAACGTTTTGTCTGCCACCGGATTAAATTCAAAGCTAGTAATCAATGCTGATGGTTCCGTATCGGCAAGCGGTGATCCGACATCAACGGACACATACACCCTGTCGTTGCAAGTCCCGTCACTAACGCATGGAATTCGGGTGACTGCGCTCACAGATTCCACATCAGGTCCCGGGCGCACAAGCCATGGAAACTTTGTTTTAACCGGTATCGATATCGAGGCGAACGGCGCAAAGATAGGTATCCGTAACGTATCCGCGACGATACAACAGAATGGCTTTCCCGCATCCGCAGTTCTCGATGCGGACCCAAAGTCTGGTTGGGCTATTCATGATCCGGTCCGCGATTGGCGTCGCGATCAGTCCATCGACCTCAACCTAAACCAGCCCGTAGCCGCAGGCACTATCGTAAAGATAACGCTTCGGCAGGACTTTGGCGGTAACCACACGATCGCAAAGCTACGCGCTTTAGCCCTTGTCAAGGAAGTTGGAGGCGCGACGACAACAAAGCCCGATAGCGAATTCACTAAGTGGACTACTGAACAGCGTTACCGACTCAAACCGTTTACGGCTCTGATTCCTGAACGTGCGGTCTCCAATCTTCCAACACTACGTCACTTAGGTTCAGGAGTAATCCTTGCAGGTGGTGACCAAAGTAAGTCAGACACTTACACCGTTACGTATGATCTAGCAGGAAGCACGATTGGGTCACTTCGCCTTGAAACATTCGTAGATGAACGATTTCCAAAAGGTGGACCTGGCCGAACTGCATACGAGGGACCTCTCGGCGACTTTTCGCTCACAGAACTTACTGCTGAGGTTGATGGTCATCCAATAGAGTTCACCAAACAGGCATTTTCAGTCCCGGGAGGATCCTCTCCACAGAATGCAGTCGATGGTGACCTCCTGACATCGTGGTCGCCAGGAAACAATATCGGACGTAACAACACTGCATGGTTGGTGCTGTCTAAACCTGTTGCTGGACGAAGGCTTACCATCCGGATGCTTTGTGAAAAGTACTATGCAGCCGGTATTGGCAAGTTCAAGTGGTCAATGTCGCCTGATAACACTATCCCAACCAGCACCCTGGAACCTGACGTGCAAGATGCTATTGTTGACGGCAGATCCACCGATGCGGTCAGGTTCGCGTTTGCACAGGCACGGCCTGAGCTCGCTGATGCTGTCGTAGAAATCGCTGATTTGGAAAAGCTGCCACAAGCTCTATTGTCACTTGTAATGCAGGAGAGAAGTTCATCGGATGCAAGAACTACTCGGCTCCATCATCGGGGAGAATTTCTTCAGCCACGTGAAGCCGTTACCCCCGCATTACCAGCGATTTTGGGCCGTTCTGATGCCTTGCAGACACCGAAAACCCGGCTAGAGTTTGCAAAGTGGCTTGTCAGTCCCTCGAATCCACTTACAGCTCGCGTATATGTCAATCGCCAATGGCAAGCTTTCTTCGGAAAAGGCATCGTCAAAACAGTTGACGACTTTGGGACCCAAGGGGAACTTCCGTCTAATCAGGAACTCCTGGACTATCTGGCGCTACGATTCATGCAGGATGGTTGGTCTACGAAGAAACTTCATCGATTGATTGTTACATCCGATATTTACAAACAATCTGCGACGGTCTCACCTGCGCTTCGTGCAGCTGACCCGGAGAACATTGCCCTCACCCGAGGTCCTCGTGTAAGGCTTGATGCAGAACAAATCCGAGACAGCGTGCTTGCAGCAGCCGGCCAACTTTCCCCGAAAATCGGTGGCCCGAGTGTGTTCCCTCCTCAGCCTGCAGGAGTCACGACCGAAGGCTCTTACGGTGCCTTACAGTGGAATGTATCCACCGGCGAAGATCGCTACCGTCGGGGCATTTACACGTTTGCCAAGCGGACCGCTCCATTTGCCATGGCTGCAACATTTGACGCACCAAGCGGTGAAGCCTGCGTTGCCCGTAGGGAATCATCCACCACACCGCTGCAAGCGCTGACGCTTCTAAATGACATTACCATTCTTGAAGCAGCACGCTCACTAGGCAATCAACTGGCAGCCCTTCCTCAAAACAAACGGGTAGAGTCTATGTTTATGCGAACACTTTGTCGTCCCGCAACGCTTTCCGAGTCCATTGCGATTGATCTTATTCAAGATGAGTCAACGGTCGCAGGAATATCGCCTGCAACCACATGGACAATGCTCTCCCGCGCACTGATGAACACAGATGAAATGATTACAAAGCCATGAATAATCCTACGAGTCCGCTTCACCAACAAACGCGTCGTCATTTCTTTAGTGAATGTGGCGTCGGTCTCGGGAAAATGGCGCTCGCTTCTCTTTGCGTCGAGGGTGCATATGCATCGGAGGGGCATCATTCTGGTCTACCACACCATAAACCCAAGGCAAAGCACGTCATCCATTTGTTTATGTCTGGCGCTCCCAGCCAGCTGGAGCTGTTTGATTACAAGCCGGGTCTCGCCAGAATCGAAGGTCAGCCTTTGCCACCAAGCCTCCTTGAAAATCAGCGATATGCGTTTATCCGAAAGGATGCCGCAGTGATGTCGGCACAGTTCCGATTCGCAAAACATGGAAAGTGTGGCATGGAGATATCCGATGCACTGCCTCATCTTAGTAAAGTTGTGGATGACATCACACTGGTACGGTCGCTAAAGACGGATCAGTTTAACCACGCACCAGCGCAGATATTCTTCAATACTGGTAGCGGACTCCCGGGACGCCCCAGTATAGGTTCCTGGGTAACCTATGGACTTGGATCAGAGAACAAGAATCTACCGGGGTTTATGGTCTTTTCAACGGGTGCGGGTATCAGTGGAGGTGCTGCAAACTGGTCAAGCGGATTCCTTCCAACACCGCACGCAGGCGTACGCCTTAGGAATCAAGGTGAGGCAATGCTCAATCTATCACGCCCAGCCGATGTTTCGAACGCCGAAGATCGTGCCACTGCCGCCGCATTACGCGCTATCAACGCACAAAGGCAAAGGACTGAGCTGGACCCGACAATCGATGCACGTATTTCAAGTTATGAGCTCGCTTATCGGATGCAAACGGAAGCACCGGATGTCATGGATTTGTCCAGAGAATCCAAAGAAACCCTTGAGTTGTACGGTGCCGACCCTAAAGTCCCATCATTTGCCCGGGCATGCCTCCTAGCACGGCGGATGATTGAGCGTGGAGTTCGCTTCATTAACATCTACCATGAAGGTTGGGATGCCCACAGCGATGTCGTCGGTAACATAAATGGGAATGCCAAGGCAACCGACAAGGCCAGTGCGGCGCTTATTATTGACCTAAAACAAAGAGGCCTACTTGATGACACCATTGTCATCTGGGGCGGCGAGTTCGGCCGTACCCCCATGGTCGAGTCCAACAAAGCACTTGGGCGCTCACAGGGGCGTGACCATCATCCTGCGGCTTATTCGATGTGGTTCGCAGGTGGCGGCTTCAAAAAGGGATTTACTTATGGCGAAACGGATGATCTGGGATTTAACGTAGTAAAGGATCCTGTCCACGTGCATGATATTCAGGCAACACTTCTACACTGTCTGGGAATCGACCATAAACGCCTCACCTACCGATTTGCAGGAAGGGACTACCGCCTAACAGATGTCCACGGCCAAGTTGTACCAGCGTTGCTGGCATAAGGAATCATTATGATCGAAGAGCTTGCATTGCATGGTGGTCCCGCAGCACGAAGAACCAAACACCCTACTTGGCCAGTTTTTGATGACTCCGAGCGAGCAGCGCTCCTGAATGTCATGAATAGCGGTGAGTGGGGTCGCCTCGCAGGGGATGTCACCGCCAGGGTAGAAACGGAATTCGCAGCCCTCACGACCACAAAACATGCTGTTGCTGTCAATTCTGGACAAACTGCACTGAGACTTGCCATACTTGCCCTGGATCCGCCAGCCGGAGCGGAAATCATCTGCCCGGCGTACACGTTTATTGCCACAGCCATGTCTATCGTTGAGGCAAATTGTGTTCCGGTATTCGCTGATATTGAATCGTCCAGTCTCTGTCTAGATGCCAAGTCGGTCGAGAGTGTGGTTACAGACCGCACGATTGCAATCATGCCAGTTCATCTTGGCGGCGTTCCCACTGATATGGATGCTCTTCTGGATGTTGCGAAGAGACACAAGCTGTCCATTATCGAAGATGCAAGCCATGCACATTTGAGTACATGGAAAGAACGACAGATTGGCTCGATAGGTTCGATTGGATGCTTCTCCCTTCAAGCGTCGAAAAACCTCAACTGTGGCGAAGGTGGCTTGATTACTACTAACGATAGTACGATTTATGCCCGACTTTCAGCACTGCAAAACAACGGCAGAATGCCCGGAGACAAAGACAGATATCGTCATGCGATGCTCGGTGGGAATTACCGGATGACCGAGTTTCAAGCAGCAATTCTGGGATGTCAACTTGAGCGACTTCCGTCGCAGACGGCGCATCGCTTTGAAAACGGTTTGAGACTCAATACTGCTCTGATGCAAATTGCCGGATTTTCACCCCTGCCATCAAGGGTTGGCGAGACATGCAATGCATATCATCTGTATTGTTTTGCCATCGATAGCTCCTATTTCGGAGTTCCACGCGATGTCGTGTTGTCGGCGCTACGTGCAGAGGGTGTTTCCTGTGGTCCCGGATACGCGACGCTTGTTTATGAACATGATGCGTTTACTAAGGGAACCTTTGGTCCGTACACCGGCGCATCGGTTGGTTACACAAGTTCTCTGGACGTCAACCGAGCGAAGTGTCCGGTCAGCGAGATTGTCGCGCATCAAACCGGCGCATGGCTGCCAATGACTGAATTGATGTCTGATCATCAAGGTATTGATGAGATTCTCGCAGCATTTTCAAAAGTATCGCGCTTGAGGAATCAATTTGCCATCATTGGATAGCACCACATTTAGCATCCTTGACACCAAAGTCATCTTTCGGGTGCACGAGCTCTCACCACCGCTCATCATTGGTAAAGGTGTAATCAGCAAAATAACCGAGGCTACCTGTCAAGTGACTATCACTGACGGGCATGCAGTTGTTCAGGGCTACGGTACCGTACTCCTCTCACACGTCTGGTGCTGGCCAGAAACAGCTTCTGGTGAAAAGGACATACTCCTCCGGGAAGCGACATCCACCATCGCGAAGGCTGCCATAGAGATCACAACTGCCAATAACGTCCTTGGGCATGGATTTGACTTAATCAGATTGGCTGACAATCTCCTTGGTAGTCTCCCCCCCCTTGCCCGTCGGGTATGCTGCGCACCACTGGATAATGCTATTCACGATGCTGCGGGACTTCTGAAAAACCAACCGTCATTTTCATTATTTCGAAGCCATGGTCCATGTCCATTTGACTCTTACTTTCCCGGCTTTGGCGCTTCAGGAGCTATTGAGAGCATGCTGCGAGCTCCAATCGCCAACATCGATGCGCAAATGGTTGTAGGGCTTCGAACATCGCACACCGATGTCAACGATTACTGCCGCAGGTTTACTATTCGTCGCCTAAAGGTCAAGATCGGATCCGGGGGTGTCCAAACAGATGTAGACCATGTTATTGGGGTTTGCCGGGCCGTACCACAGGATGGAAGGGTTGCGGATATTACTGTGGACGCAAATGGATGCTATCCCGCACCCTCATCCCTTGAAGAATTTCTAACATTGCTACGACGACAAGCTCCTGATGTTGCAGTGTGTCTTTCAGCGGTCGAGCAACCATCGATGACACCGTTGTTAGAAGACCATAGACGCTGGTCAGCGATCGCCGCGGATGTTCCCATCCTTACAGATGAGTCCTTTTGCGACTTGGATGACCTGAAACACGCTCATGCCTGCGGCTGGAATGGCCTTGCGGTAAAGTCCTGCCGCGGTCAGACCCTCGCACTCTTAGGTGCTGCTTGGGGGCACGCGCGTGGGTGGACGAATACTGTTATGGACCTGACAAGTCCAAATATCGCAGCGTTACATACCGTCCTACTGGCTTCCCACATCTCAGGCGTAAGCACGGCCGAAGTTAACACAGTACAGTTTTTGACCAGTGGGTATTCTGACCTACCTGAATCTATGAAGAACTCTATTGTTCCAGACAAAGGACAGCTCTCGGTACCACCGGTTACAGCGGGACTGGTACCTCAGGCATACCGCCCCGTACTCAACCAGTTTTTTGAAGGAGCTTAAGCAATGTTCAAGGCTGCCGTGCCCATATGGCTACAAAACAAGCAACATGACATGAATATCATGGTGGGAACATCCGCTGAGTTTCGACTTTCGCATATACAGACACGGGGAAATCTAACTCTCCGAATCTCAGGAATGACGCGCTATCGAGTGTTTGTTAATGGTCAATTTGTTGGCAATGGACCAAGTCGAGGCCCCCATGGTTTTCACAGGGTTGACCAATGGAGCTTAATGGGTAAGTGCATTGCAGGCATAAATACAATCGCTGTTGAAGTGGCTGGCTACAACGTAAATTCGTTCTACACGTTAGATGCGCCATCATTTATCGCATTTGAAATCGCCATCAACGGACGTGTATTGCTAGCCACTGGACGAGACCCAATCGTAATGAGCCAGAGACTCGAGCGTACCCAAAAGGTTCAACGGTACTCGTTTCAACGACCATTTTCCGAGATATGGACATTGCGACCGGATAGTGATAGCTGGAAGACGACTGGCATTCCAGTCTCCGAGGCTGGTGTTTACATTGGTCAGCCTGACCTTAGGTTCATCAATGCAATAGCTCCCCTTCCAAAGTTCAAAAAACAAACCCCAGCACGTCTTGTTGCTGCTGGGAAGTTAACATCGAAGATACCGAAACGGTTATGGAAAGATCGTTCTCTGACACAAATCAATAAGCAACTTAAGGGATTCCCTGAGTCCGAGATTCCCCTTGTTGTGACAACTGAATGGCAGTCTCGAGCATCGGTACAGATTCAGGATATCGCCGCGCCTTATGTGGACGACTGGACATCGCTTGGGCGGGATTCATTTCAAATAATCGACTTTGGCAAGAATATTTCCGGATTTGTCTGTATCCGTTTTAAAAGTAGAGTCGCAGCAACGCTCCACCTCCTGTTCGATGAGATCCTAACAGATGGTGATGTCGATCAGAATCGACTCGGGTGCGCGAATATTGTCGAAGTCAATATCGAAGCGGGTGACGTTAATTTTGAAACGTTCGAACCATACACACTCCGGTACCTAAAGGTAGCGGCAACAAATGGCCCACTGGAGTTCAGTGATGTATTTGTACGGGAGCTTGCGTGCCCGGATGCTGATGCAGCATCGTTTGATTGTGCAGATGAATTGCTGAAGGATATCTTTGAGGCGGCCAGACAGACATATCGTCAGAATGCGGTTGATATCTTTATGGACTGTCCTAGCCGGGAGCGAGCCGGTTGGCTTTGTGATAGTTTCTGGAGCGCGCGAACTGGTCACTTACTAAGTGGACATCAAAAGATTGAGACTGCTTTCCTCGAAAACTATGCCCTCCCAAAGTCCTTTCAATTCATCCCAGATGGAATGCTTCCGATGTGTTATCCAAGTGACCACAATGATGGAGTATTCATAGCAAACTGGGCGCTCTGGTTTGTTGTACAGCTTAATGAGTATAAATCCCGGGGTGGCTCAGAAAACCTCATCCAATCACTACGACCACGGGTTGAAAAGTTATTCAAGTGGTTTGAGCGCTACCAAAACAGCATAGGGCTATTAGAAAAGGTCCCATCATGGGTTTTTGTTGAATGGAGCAAAGCAAATGACTTTGTCCAAGATGTAAACTTCCCTTCTAATATGTTGTATTCAGGTGCTCTCAATGCCGCCGCGGAGCTATATGGTAATCCGAGCTGGAAGCGTCAGGCGGATGCAATTAAGAAGGCGATTAATGAGCTCAGCTTTGATGGGAGCTGGTATGTTGACAACGCCATTCGAAAGTCCGATGGGTCACTGGTTGTGACGAACAACAGAAGTGAGACATGTCAATACTATGCTTTCTTCTTCGATATAGCATCCCCAAAAACCCGACCAGAGCTCTGGCGCACGCTGTCATCCGAACTTGGCCCGAAACGCGACACAAAAACCGTGCATCCCGATATCCACATCTCAAATGCCTTTATTGGAAACTACTTACGGATTGAAGTCCTTTCACGGGCAGGAATGACGAACCAAATCCTTCGTGAGTCCACGTCTTATTTCGGATACATGGCTGAGCGAACCGGTACGTTGTGGGAGAACACGGATTCCAGTGCAAGCTGCAATCATGGATTTGCGAGTCATGTCGCGGTGATGTTGCTTCGGGATGTCGTTGGAATCACAAAAGTTGACCATGTTGCAAAGCGCGTCTACGTGGTTCCATCCCTCAGTGATCTCACATGGAGCTCTGGCAGCGTACCTGTTCCTGGCGGATTGGTTACGGTTTCCTGGAAGAAGACAGATATCGGATTTAAGCGAACTTTGAAGGCGCCCGCTGGGTGGAAAGTCATCATGACACAGCAAAAAGACTGGAACTAGCCATGAATAACTGGATTGATACGATACGGACGATTGAAGACTTTCCAAAGCCCGGAATCATGTTCAAAGACATCACGCCTCTCCTACAAGACCCTGATGCATACCGTGCTGTACTTGATGCGTTTGTCGTCATTGCAACCGAGTCTGGCGCTACGGTGATAGCCGGGATCGAATCACGTGGTTTCTTTTTTGCCTGCCCATTGGCTGTAGCGCTTGGATTGCCATTTGTGCCTATTCGAAAGGCTGGAAAGCTTCCATGGGATACTGTATCGGCCGAATATGATCTTGAGTACGGCAGCGCAGTGATCGAGATGCACACGGATGCCGTTGGGCCGGGCGACCGTGTACTGGTTGTCGATGATGTCTTGGCAACAGGTGGCACGGCTGAGGCGGCAGGGCGTCTTGTAACATCTCTGGGTGCAACCGTCGCAGGGTATGCATTCCTCAAAAACCTTACGTTTCTTGGTGGCACAGAGCGCTTACAGAATGCTGAGGTCTATAGTCTCGTGGATGTTACCGAATGACCGTTCACGACCTGGAGGAAATTCTGGAACTTCTAGCTCCAGCGGCGCTAAAACTCGGAAATGACCCAATCGGGCGTTGCATTGGCTCCAGCCAGCTGCGTATCGTCAAAATCGGTGTAGCACTCGATGCAACATCGTCCGTCATTTCAGAGTGTGTTGCGCAAGGGATTAATGTGCTAGTCACCCATCATCCATTAATTTATTCACCCCTAAACCGATTGGATGCTTCGTCGGGATTTCCAGAGAGTGCCGTTATGGCCGCTATCAAAGCTGAAATGGCTATACTGTCGGCTCACACAAACTGGGACTGTGCTGACGGTGGCATTAATGACGTGCTAGCGAATCTCTTTGACTTATCGCATTGCTCACCAATTGAGCCGACGCGGGGTGAGGACGGTGCAACAACGGGAATCGGGAGAGTTGGTCGCCTTGATTCTCCGATGATGGAGTCTGATTTCCTGTCACTTGTTGAGCAGCGACTTCAGGTGAGTGTACGGTGTTCAGAGCGGCGTGACAGAAAAGTCAATACGGTAGCCGTATGCGGTGGTGCGGGAGAAGGCCTGTACTCACGAGTCAAGGAACGAGCAGATGTATACATCACAGCTGATATCCGTCATCACATGTTTGTTGCAGCATACGGCGAGAAGTGTACACTTTGGGATGCAGGACATCGCGAGACAGAGGTTCCAGGCACAAAGCATCTAGTAACTCGCATATCCGAACACGTTGACATTCCCGTTGTCTGGATTCCAGAATCAACATACTGAACGTCGATCCCAGAATGACACCGCTTCGTCTAACCTACTCTTCAAGATGCCTACGCGAGCGTTAAATGACCGTCCATGAGCTGACCTTTACGCTAAGGAATGGCGTCAAATCGTCAGGCTATTGAATACAGTGCATGTATTGAATATTCACCATGCGAATTATAGCCAGATAAGTAGTACACATGCGGATGCACGCGGGAAGACCTATTAGATACGTACATACGCCAGACGATGAACATCGGTGTGCCCGTAAGACGTTTACTGAATAGATCGCCAACTAAGCTGGATGATTCGATATCAGAAATCAAGTTCAACCAGAGGGTTGCCTGAAACAAGTTTTTCATGCATCACCCGTTGCTCCGCAAAGCTGATCGCACCGAGGTTTGAAATGCGCTCGCGCTCGTCAGGTTTGACTTCTGACTTCCAAAACTCTTTGAGTCTTCGGTAGTCAGCCATTAGTATCATTGTGTCTCGCAAATGACGACACCTTGGACATCGGTACTCTATCCGCACACAAGGTTCATCCAGGTGGCGTGGAATACGTTGTGTGTACCGAATAGACTTTGATGTTTGCTTATGTCCACACGGACAAGTAATCGAAGGAGCATCCACTAGGATAAGTCTACTGCAATTTTGCCTACTTGCCGCCTGTTACCACCGGCGCATTCACAACATTGATTCTGTTAGTGTCAACCATATGCTGCGGAGCATTGGATATCGCCGTCCTAAACGACTCACTTTGTTGGTTTAACTGTGACTGAAAGCTAGCCCGAATGTCGTCACGCTCAGTTTCTTCATCCACCGATGCGAGCACCATCGATGCCCTGCCAGCCGAGTATCTCGCACCTCGCGGTGCCTGAACATCAACGA
>JBJTQN010000345.1:0-7446 GCA_046075665.1 Armatimonadota bacterium
ATTCCATCCGTGGCATCAGTAGATTGAGATCCTCCGGCTCCTCCCAATCGGAGTCGTCCTCAATCCCGGCGTGGCGGCGTAATCGCTTGAGCTGCTCTGCGTCAAAGTCATCCAATACGCCTGCACGCTGGTAATGGAACACTGCATGTTTATCTAAGCGGAGCTCACTATATAGGTCAGCGAGCAGACAATGATATGCGGCATTGCTTGGAGCGAGCCGAACCGCTTGACGTACAGCAACTGCTGCATCTCGAAACTGCATCATCCGGCGATATTGCGCACCAAGCCGTACGTTGTAGTATGCGTCCACGGGACTAAAGATCGTCGCTTGTTGCATTTCCCGGACAGCTTCAGCATTACGCCCCGCTCGAACCAACATGTCCCCAAGCCAGAAGTGGTAGAAGCCATCCTGTGGCTTTAGGCGAACCGATGCCTCAAGCTCGATGATGCCTTCTGATAGACTTCCTGCCTGCGCGCAGGCATCCCCAAGCTTGTAGTGATAGTACGCATTTTTCGGCTCGAGGGCGACCGCCTTGCGAAACTCGAAGATTGCTGGCTGCAGCCTGCCGTAATACATGTAGAGCTCGCCCATCGCGAAATGCGGTTCGGCGCGCTCGGGGGCGGTCTTTATAGCTCTTCGGTACTGACGAAAGGCATTGAGCCCCTGACCGGAATATACGTAGGCATCCCCTAAATCTAACCGCTGCTCTGTATCGTCTTCTCCCTTTTCCTTCGCTTTACGAACAGCACTGCGGTATTGATTGAGGGCTTCAGCGACCTGACCATCTGCCATGAGCTTGTCGGCATTTTCAACCTGGTCATTTGAGATAACCGTGAAAGGGTCATTTCCATCGCCACGTTCATCGCCAAGGTCGGGCGATTCGAAATCTACATCCGCGTGGGCGTGCCCATCCGCATCCGGGTCGGCCGGTATCGGTTCCACATCACTGAACAGGTCATCAGCCATACCACTCACGTCCTACACCCTTTTAGGGCTATCAAGAACCACGGTCACAGGACCCCAGTTTGTCAATGAGACTTCCATCTCTGTCCGAAAACGGCCCATAGCGACATCAATGCCAAATTCTCGAACCCTATCACAGACAGCCAGATAGAGTGACTCGGCAAGTTCCGGACCTGCAGCACCAGTCCAAGACGGTCTCCGTCCCTTTCGGCAATCCCCCATCAGTGTAAACTGCGAGACGAGCAGCGCGGAGCCACTGATGTCCGTCAGGGACAGCTCCATACCATCGGTCTCACCTGGCTCCGGAAACAATCTCAAGTTGACAATCTTATCTGCGCACCACTTGACTTCAGTTTCCCCATCATCGGGCGCGACCCCGACCAGGACAAGCAATCCGGTGCCGATGGCCCCAACGGTCTCCCCGTTGACATCGACTTTTGCGTGTCTGACTCTCTGTATCACCAAGCGCATTGCGATTCGGATGGTATCACGCTGACCCATCCGAGTCGTTGGCATTCTGACGTGGCCGCAGGTATGCTTTTCATTACGTTTACCTTGGAGGTAGTCATGCTGATTACTCGACGCAACCTTACGCTGTTGGCATCCTTTGGGATGATTGGATTGATTGGATGTGCGCCAGCCGCCAAAGAAGCAGAATCTGGCGCCCAAAAACCAGATGCTGCGGCGGCATCCGGATTCAAGATTGGCTTGATTACTCCAGGAAAAGTGAATGATGGTGGCTGGTGCCAACTCGCGCAAGATTCGGTGAATGCGATAGCAAAGGAAACGGGTGCATCTGTGACCCCTGCAATCGAGGAGCCGGCGAAGGCGGAAGTCGAGGCAGCGATCAGGCAGCTTGCGGAAGGTGGAAACACTCTGGTCTTCCTTCACGGCAGCGAATATGACACGCCGGCATCGGCTGTCGCTAAGGACTTTCCGAACACGACATTTGTAGTTGTTGGAGGTCGTACTGAAGGTGCTAACCTACTCCCCTTGCAAATCAGTGAGCGGGAGGCAACGTATCTCGCAGGCTACGTTGCAGCAAGTCTTTCGAAGTCGCATAAGATTGCCGCTGTCGGTGGCATTGACATTAAGATTATCAAGTCCGGATTTGACGCCTACGTTTTAGGTGCAAAGGCTGCAGATCCGAAGGTGGATGTCCGTGTAACCTACACAGGGTCCTTCGATGATCAGGCAAAAGCCAAGCAGCAAACGCAGGCTCTCCTCGCCGCCGGTGTAGACGTGTTTACACACAACGCAAATGCCGCAGGAGCTGGAGTTGCTCAGGCAATCGAAGAAGACGGCAAGGCATTTTTTATTGGAGCCAATGCTCCGCAGACAGAACTTGCTCCCAAACAAAATGTAGGCGCTTTCATTCTTGATACACAAAAAGGCTACCTTTTGGCGGCTAAGGCAGTGATGGACAAAAAGACGGACGGCAAAGCATTCAAACTTGGTATTAAGGATGGCGCAACCCGCTTTGAATTCAACGCAGCAACCGCCAACTTGTATACCCCAGAGCTAAAATCCAAAGTTGATGGAGTCAGCAAGGACATTGAGGCAGGAACCGTCAAGCTATAAGTGAACGGCAAATCGCCACGAATGAATCGCAGCCCTGTCCTCCGGACAGGGCTGTTTGCATTTACCTCCGACAGGTAGAATAAAACATGCAAACGCTCCCAGCTCTTCCTACGCCTCAGGACATCACGCCCCGCCAGAAAACGCTTGCAAACGGGATGCGCGTGATCAGCCTCGAGGAACACAGCAGCCCCAATGTGTCCATTCAGGTTTGGTACAACGTCGGCGGTAAAGATGACCCCGCTGGACGCGCGGGATTTGCACACCTCTTCGAACATCTCCTGTTCAAGAAAACCCTCAACCTACCGGATGAAGCCATGGATCGCTTCACCGAAGATGTAGGCGGTGAGAACAATGCCTACACCACCAATGACCTCACCGTCTATCACGAAGTCGTGCCATCCAATCACCTTGAACGTATCCTCTGGGCGGAAGCAGAGCGGATGGTCAATCTTGCCGTCGATGACGCAAACTTTCGCTCAGAAAGGGATGTCGTCAAAGAAGAATACCGCCAGGGTGTGCTGGCACAGCCCTACGGGCGCTTTGATGATGCATTTGACAGAGCTGCCTGGACGGTTCATCCGTATAGGTATGGTGTCATCGGGGATATCGGAAACCTAAATGCTGCATCCCTAGCAGATGTGATTCGATTTCACAAAACGTACTACCGGCCAGAAAATGCAACACTTATCGTTGTGGGTGACTTCACCACCGCAACGCTAGACCGAATCGTAGCGTCTACATTTGGGCGGCTTCAAGCATCTAAAGACTCTATTCCGAGAGTACAAGTGCGCGAGCCTGCCCGGACATCCCATAAACGATTTGAACGGACTTACGCCAATCTACCTCTACCCGTAGTCGCTTTTTCCTTTCAACTTCCGGCAACACGTGACCTGGACATGGCCGCTGCGATGGTTCTCGATGGCATCCTCTCAGGAGGCGAGTCCAGCCGACTCTATCAAGAGCTAATCTACCGCCAGGGACTTGCAAGTGATGTCACTAGCTATCTGGATGCCCGTGCGGATGGCTCGTCACTCGTCATACGGGCGCTCGCTGCCGAAAACATCACGCCTGCAAAGCTAGAAGCAGGCATCATCGATGTCATTTCATCTCTGAAAACGACACCCGTAAAACCCGCCGAACTTCAGCGCATCAAGGATCGCATTCTCACCGACATGCTGCGAAGTCGCGAAACAACCGATGGCATCGCTGCAGCTATCGGTCAGGCCGCGGTCGTATTGGGCGATATCAAACGAATAAACGCCGACCGCCAGGCTATCCAAAACATCACCCAAGATGATTTGTTGACCTTCTGCAATACTTACCTCACCATTGAAACGGCACTAATCGGTGTGGGCACATCTGGACCAGAGACGAAACCCGCTCCCATCAAGGAGCCCGTAGCCAACCGGGGCCAAGTCAAACCTAACAGCAACCGTAAAGTCGTAAGAGTCCCAGTGCCAGGTAAGCCATCCAAGCTATCCATACCATCAGCGTTAAAAGAAACGCTCCCGAATGGACTTAAGCTGATAATTGGCAGACAAAGCCCGACGGGTATCACCAACATTAATGTCGTCATTGGAACCGGGTCTCTCGCTGACGGGGATGGCCTTGCAGGTACGGCATCCCTGGTTTCCGAGCTATTGGTGCGTGGCACTGTCAGTCGGGATGCCCCATCAATCGCAGCAGAAGCCGAGTCACTTGGTGGTACGCTTTCTACCAGCGTTACGCACGAAGCCATTCGTATCGGTATCAGCGTTCCGAGTACCCGTGCTGGCCTTGCGCTGGAGCTGCTTGCAGACCTTACACAGCGGTCCACATTCCCGGAGGTGGAGCTGGACAAAAAACGTACAGAACTGCTCGACAATCTCAAAGTAGAGCTTGGTCGTCCCGGAACGCTTGCACGCCTTGCGATCAACCGTTCTATCTACGGAAAAAAGGACTACGGTCGCCCGGTCGGTGGGACACTTAAATCCCTCGCGCGCATCCGACAACGCGACCTCAAGGCTTTTCATGCAACGTACTTCACGGGACGAAACACGACCCTGGTCCTCACGGGAGATGTGCCACCATCTGTTAGGGGTGATGTCAGTGCGGCGCGTTGGCTTGACATGGCAGATGTAAGCATCCCGGTTAGCACTCCAAAGGCCAATATTGAGAAACCAATCGTACTCCTTATTGATAAACGTGATGCGGGTCAGGCGGCAGTTATGGCGGCCGCGCCGGGTGTGGCCCGTAGTGATAAGCGCTGGCCAGTCCTGATGCTGGCTAACAGTGTTCTCGGAGGCGGGTATAGCGCACGATTAAACAAAGAGATCCGTATCCAGCGTGGCCTGGCGTACGGTGCATTCTCTGGAATCAGCGAGCGAAAGGCCGCAGGCTTGTTAACGCTGTCTGCACAGACCCGTCTGGATGCTGCTGCAACCGTTGCAGAAATCCTTGTAGCTCAGCTGGACAGAATGATGAAACAGTCAGTGTCACCTGATGAGCTCTCAATACGTCGCTCAGCGTTGACGGGGCCCCTCTCACGTGAACTAGCGACTGCCGGTGGTTTCGCGGATGGACTGATCACACAGTCACTATTTGGCTTGCCGGTTGACCAAACCGGAATTGCTGCGACACTGGAGACGATTCGAAGGTCAGAATCGTCCGATGTCCAACGTGTTATGCGAAGTGTCTTTGGGACCCGCAAGCCAACGGTTGTTGTGGTTGGGGATGCACGCGTTTGCCTGTCTGACCTAAAAAGGCACTTCAAGACAGTAAAGGTCGTATCGGAAGCGAGTTGGCTACTGGGAATGGATACCTGGAGCTAGTGCAGGATGGTCGTCACGCCAGCGGCTAGGGCGTAAAGGATAACAGTGGCTACGAGAGGTTTATCTTCAACCAGCGTAGCCTCTGGCGTCTCGCCCACGCCATGCCTATGAATGAGGTACAAGTAGCGCATGATGCCATGGAGGACGAAGGGTATCGTTGCCATGAGGTATGGATGGCTTTTGCCGGTATCGGAGAAAAAGCTATACAGCGTGTAGGCCATGATGCAGCTGCTCGCGGCAATAGTGAGGAGCTGATCCAGCATCGGGATGTTGTATTCCTGCAGGATCGCCCTTGTCGACCCGCCAGTACCATGCGCGGAAACCTCCCCGCGTCGTTTGGCAAGTCCAAGAAACAGCGCCAGAAGCAGAGTACAGAGAAGAAGCCACTCACTCATGCCTACATTGATGGCAAATGCCCCAGCGGCGGCACGAATGACAAAGAGTCCCGCGAGTGTCAAGACATCGAGGATTACGATGTGTTTTAGCCACAGCGAATACGCAAGCGTGATGACCAGATAGGCAAGTGTAGCGGCAAGAAACTTGGGGCCAACCCAAAACGCTGCTGCTAGGCCGGACAGGATTCCGATGAGACTGAATGTGAGCGCGGTGGGGATCTGTACCTCTCCGCTAGCAATTGGCCGTAGTTTCTTTTTTGGATGCTGGCGGTCATTATCGACATCCCGGATATCGTTGATGATGTACGTACATCCAGAGACCAGACAGAACACAACAATGGCAACCATCAAAGGGATGTAGTCGTTGAGCGTTCTAGGCTTGTCCGATGTGAAAAGTGCAGCGGCGCCTACGAGTCCATTCTTGACCCATTGCTTCGGGCGCAAGGCAGCCAAAATAGCGGGAAGCCGCCGTCGGTTTCCCGGGGCGGCTTCCTCTTGCTGTTGAGATCGCTTAGTTTGCGACATCCAGTTCCTGTTTAACCGACTGTGGCTTCTTCAAACCATCAACATCAGAGACAGTCAACGTGATGACATACTTACCAGCACGGGTAAAAACTTTGGTAACGCTTCGGCCGACGGTATCTTCCTGAATACCATCGCGGGCATCCCAATCCCAAGAAAACTTAAGGTTGGAGTCTCCAGCCTCCGCATCTCCAGAGAAAACGACATCGTTATTGATGAAGGCAATCTGATCTTCCAACGGATTCACTGAGATGTCTGTTTCATCCGTAACAATCTGAATTTCACCAATCTGGAACTGCTGATACTTATCACCGCAGATGACAAAGCTCTTCAACTTTGCTCCATCACCGGAGACGCGCTTTTTGGCGGACTTGAAGATACTGGCAATCGGCAGACTTACCGGAAGGTACGCATCAGGATCTTCGGTTGGTTTCATATCAAGCGGACGGACAAGCTCGTAGCGATCGCCATTTGCCATAATGGCAATGAAGCGCATCCGCTCAAAGGGAGCTGTGTTCGCAAGCGATCCAGTAGAGGAAAATCCACCACCATCACCACCGTTGCCACCGGGAAACCCGCCACTGGATCCGGGAATGCCACCGCCAGGGAAGCCTCCAACATTGGAACCAGAAGATGAGTTAAAGCGGGCCATCATGCGAAGGTAGGTACGTCCGTTCGCAATTGCCGCACCTAGGTCAACCGGCGACTTGAAATCAATTCGCCCACCTTGGTACATACCATGAGTAGTGACCTTAATGGCTGCATCACCAAGGAGTACATTCTCAGTGGTTGGTTCAGCCTTACCAGACCCCCAAGAGCTCAGTGCAATGTTGCCCGAATCCCCTTCACCCCGGTATAGCGT
Source organism: Armatimonadota bacterium (assembly GCA_046075665.1). Taxonomy (GTDB): domain Bacteria; phylum Armatimonadota; class Armatimonadia; order Armatimonadales; family Armatimonadaceae; genus CAIRTT01. Next base: position 7,135 of record JBJTQN010000345.1, read on the forward strand.
AAAGGTAACCGGTTGTGAACCGTCTTGAGCAGTAGCGAATGGCATCAGGACGCCTGCCAAGGCAGTCGCTGCAACTGCAGCAACCATATGATGTCCAAACAAACGAGGAGTGCGCATCGGATTCATTCCGCCCGACTTCCTTTCGGTTCCTAAAAACAAGCACGCACCGACAAAACCGCTTCGGTGCGGATTCTGCATTATACACAACGAAAGCACTCTTGGTTATACGCCGAGGTGATTAAGGATGTATGGTTTTGGTCAAACGGTGCAATAGAGTATGATTATCGGAACCTAGTACGCACTAATGGAGTG
>JBJTQN010000346.1:0-2516 GCA_046075665.1 Armatimonadota bacterium
CCTTTTGTCACAGACATCCATGTTGGTGAAGAGCTGATCGCACTTGCCGAAGAAAAAGGTGTGATGCTCTGTGTCAACCAAAACGGCCGCTTTGCGCCCCATTTTTCGTATATCCGTGAACTGGTGACATCCGGTACCCTCGGGACCATCACAGGTATCCATACACAGATTCACTGGAACCACACCTGGATTGCAGGCACTCCCTTCGCCCAAATGCGCGACATCATTCTCTATGACTTTGCCATCCATTGGTTTGACTTTGTCGCATCTTTGTTGCCAGCCGATGCCGATGTAACCGTCACTGCATTCCGCGGCGCCCCGAGGGATGACTTGTCCCTGCCGGCACTCGAAGCAACCGCAGTCGTTGAGTGGCCGGGAGGTCGCGCGACAGTATCATTTGATGCTGGATGTCTGTACGGTTCAGGAGACTCGACGACCGTGATTGGTACTGATGGCAGTGTCACGAGTACGGGTCCTGATGGCGGAACACAGGAAGTCAAGCTCAATCTTGCCTCGGGTCGGGCAAAACCAGACCTGGTAGGCAAGTGGTTCAACGATGGCTTTGCTGGCACGATGGCCGAGCTTTTAGCCGCATCCGCAAACGGCCGTCGGGCTCGCAATGATGCACAGGGAAACCTCCGGTCGTTGATGCTGTGCTTTGCAGCGATCGAAAGCGCCGACACCGGGAAACCCGTCAGAGTTGGCACAGTCATGCGTCTGCCTGCCGGAGCAATTCCTGATAATGCATAGGCACATCCTCGTCACTGGCAGCTCCGGTATTGCCGCAGCTGCCATACGAACGGCCGTGATAAATGGGATCGCTGTTACATTTGTCGGAGTAAACGCAACGGAAGTAGCCGAATTGTCTTCTGAAACTGGTGCAATCGGGCTTGTTTGTGATTTGCGGGACGAACATGCTGTCGAAAAGGTATTTACGGGTCTTAGTGGCATAACGGACGTGATTCACGTCGCCGGTGGTTCGGGTCGCTCGTTCGGGGACGGTCCACTCACAGATGTCACATTGAAAGCGTGGCAGCAGACATTTGACCTCAATCTCACGACGGCTTTCCTCGTGACGCGCGAGGCAATTCGGATGTTTGAACGACACAATATACGAGGCAGCATAACTCTCACGGGGACAGCCCTTGCATTTCACCCGGAAGCGGACCGCTTTGCGACAGCCGCGTACATGGCATCAAAGAGCGCATTCGTGGGACTTGTAAACCACACCGCAAGTAAGTACGCAGAGGTTGGTATACGTATCAACGCAGTCCTCCCCGGGCTTACCCGTACCCCGATGAGTTTACGCGCACAGGAAAACCCGGAGATATGTGCTTTCGTGAAGCGACGTCAGCCATTGACGAACGGATTTGTCGAAGCGGATGCTATCGCCGACGCCCTGTTGTTTTTCGCATCCGATGCCGCAGCTAGCATCACTGGTCAGCAGCTAGCTGTAGATGGCGGCTGGTCCTTGGGAGGTTTACAGCATGACCCGCAATAACGCCTATACAGACGAATATCTGGATGCCTGTGCAGAAATACTAGGATGTGTTCGTGCCCAAAAAGATGCCGTTCAACAAGCCGCCCGCTGGTGCAGTGAGACGATTCTCGCGGGCCGGATGGTCCACATCTTCGGAAGCGGACATAGCCGGATGATGGTAGAGGAAATGTGGCCGCGCTACGGTTCCTTCCCCGGCTGGAATCCCATCGTCGAGCTTTCGCTGTCATTCCACAACTTGGTGGTTGGTGCCAATGGGCAGCGTCAGGCGATGTTCCTTGAAAATGTTTCGGGTCTGGCAGAGCAGATATTGCGCAACTTCGACCTCTCAGAACGCGATACAGCCATTGTTATCAGTAGCTCAGGCTGTAATGTCGTGCCCATTGAAATGGCACAAGGCTTCAAAGCAGCTGGCATTAATGTCATCGCTATCGTAAGCACTCAGCACGCTGAGCCAAGCACAAGCAAGGCAGCATCCGGTCTGAAACTGATGGAATTTGCAGACATCGTCCTAGATACCGGCGCACCTAAGGGAGATGCGATGGTAACGATAGATGGCTTGGAAACGCCGGTCGCGCCAGGATCTACGATCGGCGGAGCGATGCTCATCAACTGTATCAAAGTAGAAACGGCCGCACTTCTTACGGCTGCTGGCGCGCCGCCCAATGTTCTGACGGCAGGCGTGGTCGCGGGACCAGAAAAGTCGACGATGCTGTTTCAATCCGCCTACGATGAGCATGCACACCGCATGGCTAAGCTCTATGAAAATGTCGGTAAGACCGCCGGGTAAGTTAGAATGAACCATGTCCACCATCCCCCTCCGCACCACCGTTATAGGCTCCTACCCATTCCCAAGCTGGCTTGAGTTTGCATCAGAACATCTGGACCAATTTGGTGCGGATGACATCGCGGAAATTCAGAACGATGCAGTTCGAATTGCCGTCGGCGATCAGGTAGCAGCTGGGCTAGATGTCATTTCTGATGGTGAACAAACCCGGCTCGACTTCAATTTGAGCTT
>JBJTQN010000347.1:0-11330 GCA_046075665.1 Armatimonadota bacterium
GCCGATGCGCGGTCTGCACCATCCTTCAAGATACGGTCGAGTTCTGCCGGGTCGCTTGAATACAGCTTCCGTCGCTCCCGAATCGGCTCGAGCATCGCATTAACAATATCTGTTGTCTCACGTTTAGACTGCACGCAGCCGCGCTCACCCGAGCGGCATTCATCCCATTGCGTCGTGTAATTCTCAGCATCGTAGAGCTTGCGCAGCAAACATACCGAACAGCCTTCCGGGATACCAGGATCTGTCTTGCGCATTTTCGTCGGCGTTGTGAAGGCACCCGTGAGGCGCGCTGCCACATCATCCTCTTAATCTGTCATGTAAATGCAGTTTCCATAGGACTTGGACATTTTTCTGAGCTTGCCATCTGCATCTGCATCGAGGCCGGGAAGCGTCCCGGTCATTTCCTGAATAAGGGCCTGAGGCTCTGGGAAGACATCCGAGGAATACAAATGGTTAAACCGGCGTGCAATCTCACGCGTCAGCTCGAGGTGAGCCGCTTGGTCTTTTCCAACGGGGACCACGTGCGCCCGGTACAGGAGGATATCTGCTGCTTGTAATACTGGATAGCCGAGAAGACCGAAGCTGACGCTGGCATCCGAGCCGCCTTCCTGACGCTCAACATGCTCCCGTTTTTCCTTGTACGTCGGAACGCGTTCCAGCCAGCTGACCGGCGTAAGCATCCCGAGGAGAACCGCAAGCTCAGCATGCTGCGGAACCGCGCTTTGGCGGAAAATCGCTACTTGGGTAGGGTCAAGTCCTGCTGAGAGGTAATCCAAAGCAACTTCGCGCGACTGATCAGCGATGCTGTCAGGCGAGCCTGCCATTGTGGTTAATGCATGCCAGTCAGCAATAAAGCAGTACATTTCGTACTTGCCCTGAAGTGCTATCCAAGGTTTCAAAGCGCCTTCGTAGTTACCCAAATGGAGGCGACCGGAACCAGTCGGCTGCATTCCGGAGAGGAGACGTTTCATAGGAGACGCGGTCATATCAGAAACCAATCAGGTGGCGGAATATCGTTACGATCAGAGGCATCAGGATGCCATCGAGTACGTGAGTGTAAACGAGTGCAATCATCACGACCGCACCCCATTTTTGCATGAACGCAAGGAACGGGACTCCGATGCTCTCAGGGAGGCAGCTCGCGAGGACAGTGCAGGCATCCATTGGATGCACAGGAATCAGATTGAAGACAAACTGTGCTACATTGAGACCCACGCTAATGACCAGTGTGATCAGCGCCATCATCGTCCATTCGTTGAATGTTGCGTAGCCACTGGCCAAAAACAAGCGGAGGGCTCCGGCAAAAATCACTGCAGCGGTGATGTTAGCAATCGGGCCTGCGGCTGCGACAATGGCCATCGATGTACGCTTTGGCTCACGAAGTTTGGTTCCATCGACAGGAACCGTCTTGCCCCAGCCGATTGGCAAGCCCGTCCAGATGGCAACGCCCATCAGAATCGCACCAACGGCGTCAAAATGACGAAGCGGATTGAGCGTTACCCGGCCAGCCTCCCGTGGGGTTGGATCGCCGAGCTTATCGGCCACAAATGCGTGTGCTGCTTCATTCACAGTGGTTGAAACAACGATGGCGATTGCCAGCATTACCCACATCCGCCAGTCCATCGCGGCATCAGCCAGAGTTCGATAACCACCAAAGGGGTTACCAGGTAAAGCGGCGCTGAATGGGGAAATCAGGATGTCACGCATGGTCAACAATTCCGGTTCTGTATATAAGGTGCACTACTTGCCTAGATTACCATGGAGGGGTGGTTTTTCGGGGCGTCAACCGGGATTGCCCGTGCGTGTACTACAGGCTACAATTGGACCCGTATGACTCCACTATCCCGCCGCGCGCAGGCCTGCGCACCATCGCCAACTCTCGCCATCACCGCAAAGGCGAATCAGATGAAAGCGGATGGCATTAATGTCGTCGCTTTTGGTGCCGGTGAGCCAGATTTTGACACGCCGGATCACATCAAAGCCGCCGCTATCGATGCACTTGCAAAGGGCTTCACTAAGTACACGCCAAGCGCGGGTATTCCTGCCCTAAAGAATGCCATCATCAATAAACTGCAGCGTGATAGCGGATTGACGTACAGTGCCGCCGAGGTAATTGTTTCCTGTGGCGGCAAACACAGCCTCTACAACATTTTTCAGGTCCTTGTGGACGATGGCGATGAAGTGATCATCCCGGCTCCTTACTGGGTTTCGTACCCGGAGCAGGTCAAGCTTGCAGGCGGGGTCCCGGTTATTGTGCAGGCATCGGATGATGACAACTTTGTGCCGACGCTCGAGGCCATCGAAGCCGCGATTACCGAGCGGACCAAAGTGATTGTTATCAATTCACCGAGTAACCCGACGGGCGCAAAGTGGCCCGTTAGTCGGATACGCGAAGTGGCAGAGCTCGCCGTGTCCAAAGGCATCTACATCATCTCGGATGAGATTTACGAAAAGCTCGTCTACGATGGCGAATTTGTTTCGGTGGCATCGCTGTCTCCTGAAATCGCAAAGCTGACTCTTACCTGCAATGGGATGTCAAAAGCCTATTCAATGACTGGCTGGAGGCTTGGCTACGTTGCGGGCGACAAAACATTGGTCGCTGCGATGGGGCGCATTCAGGATCAGGTCACATCGAATCCGACATCCATTGCTCAGTATGCGGGTGTTGCAGCACTCGATGGTCCTCAGGAATTTCTGGAAGAGTGGCGTGCGGCATTTATGGCCCGTCGGGATGTCATTGTCGCTGGGCTCAATGCGATTCCTGGATTCAAGTGCCGCATGCCTCAGGGAGCGTTCTACGTTTTCCCGAACATCAGTGGGCTCTATGGAAAGAAAACGCCAGGTGGTAAAGAATTGACAAGCGGGGATGACGTTGCAGACTATCTACTTGAATCCAAGGGAGTTGCCGTGGTGCCAGGAAGTGGGTTTGGGACGCCGGATTTTGTACGATTTTCGTATGCGACCAACATGGATGCAATAAACGAAGGGGTTCGTCGAATTCGGGAGGCTGTGGACGCTCTCGTTGACTGAAACTACGGCACTGATTGATGGCTTCGCATCAAAGTGGGGCATTCCTGCTGGGGATTCCCTGCTCATACAGGCTTTTACACACCGCAGCGCTGCATCGGATACGTTGCCGAGTTATGAGCGTCTAGAGTACCTCGGAGATGCCGTAATACGATTATGGACGGCGCGCCAGCTGTTTGAGCGTACTCCGGAAGATGGTGCGGCTAAAGAGCTCAATAGACGCGAACAGGTGATGGTCAATCGGACATCCCTGGCCGGTGCGGCGAGGCGAATTGGCTTGACGACAATGGTCATCGCGGGAAAGTCCGAGATTGAGGATGGGCGCACATCAGATGACCGCATCGCTGAAGAGCTCTTTGAGGCGGTTGCTGCGGTGGTGTACTTGCGATGTGGGTGGGACGTCCTTAACGACTATTTGGGCTTTGCAATTGGAGAGCAGCTGGCTCTGGTGCTTGCAGGGGAGGGCTTACCCGATGCCAAGTCTGACTTACAGATGCGTACGCAGGCGCGATATCGATGTTTGCCGGAATACAGAGTTGTGTCCGGTTCGGGGGATGGACGCTCGGCGCACTTTGATGTCGAGCTGCTGATTCAAGGGTGCGTTGTGTCGCGCGGTGCGGGTCATGGAAGACGTGCAGCTGAAATGGCGGCGGCAATAAAGGCACTAGCTTGTGAAGATGGCTGGCCATTGCCAGCGCTGGAGGAGTCTGATGCAGTTATTCGGTAAGGAACTGACCAAACGGCAAGTAGCAGCGTATGTGGGTGACTTCACCCAGGTCGCAGGTGTAGAGCGATTTACCTATGACGAAGGTGTCGAAGGTGGTATTCAGGCTGCCAGAGTACGCTCTGGTGGTGGGCTTGACTTTACGGTGATGTATTCCCGTGGAATGGACATCTCAGCGGCAACGTATAACGGGATGCCCTTTGCATGGGTGTCATCCACAGGCTGGGGGCATCCACATTCGTTCGTTCCCGAAGGACGTGGATGGCTGCAAACTTTTCACGGAGGCTTGTTGACTGGGTGCGGCCTTGCGAATGCGGGCGCAGCAAATGTGGATGGTGATGAGTCCCTCGGTATTCACGGAAAGCTATCTCATATCCCGGCCGCCGAGACCGGAGCCTGGACAGACTGGGAAGATGAAGATGAGGCTACGGTTTATGTCGAAGGGACGATGCGGGAAGGGACGGTGTTTGGAGACAACCTACGCCTCAGACGCGTCATAAGCACACCTATTGGCAAATCCAGCCTCACGATTACCGACACCGTTCATAATGCCGGGTTCAAATCCAGCCCATTGATGTTGCTGTACCACCTCAACTTTGGCTGGCCGCTGCTCAGTGAAGACACCGTTCTGCGCTTACCGGACGGCACTGAGACAAGCCCCCGGGATGCAGTTGCCGCTACAGGGATTGCTGATGCCCGTACGTTTATGGCTCCGATACACGGCTACGCCGAGCAGTGTTTTTATCATGAGATGCCAGGTGGCGATGTGACTGCAGAGCTATACAATCAGCGCCTTCGATTTGGTGTGAAGATTAGCTGGAACACACGTGAGTTGCCGCACTTTACCCAGTGGAAAATGACGGGTGAGGGTGAATACGTTTGTGGCATCGAACCAGGGACGTGTAAAGTGCTGGGACGTGCCGCTGAGCGGGAAGCTGGCCGCCTGATGACAATCGAGCCGGGCGAGTATCGTCGCCACCGCGTAACCATCACGGCTTTCACCGACTAACACCCACATGGTGCAACGAGTTAAGCAGCATCAATTCACGCTGATTACCGCCATCGTAATGATGGTTGTATCGAGCCTGCCCTACCTCGTTGCGGCCGCGACGACTCCTGATGGGCATGTCTACACTTGGATGCTGCATAACATCGATGATTCCGCTGTTTACCTTTCATGGATGAAACAGGTAGCACAGGGGCAGTTCTTTCAGGAGAATCGATTTTGTATCGAGCCACAAAAGAGCGTTCTCTTTAATATCTGGTTTTTGATGCTCGGTTGGCTGAGCAAAGGAACCGGCGGGGTTCTCGCGTACCATATTGGGCGCCTTATCGGAGTGACGGGGCTTGTCTTTGCTATCTCCAATCTTGCCAGAACGGTGTTTCCCGATAAAAAGCAGCAATACCTTGCACTGGTGTTCGCATGTTTGTCATCGGGATTTGGATACCTCTTCGGTGGTTTCAGTTCTGCGCGTGGGTTTACCGGTCAACCGATCGACTTGTTTCAACCTGAGATATCTGTCTTTCAGGTCAGTGTCTATTCACCATTGTTTGCCCCAGCGTTGGCTCTCATCGTTGTCGCCATCGGAAGTTGGGTGAAGGCGGAAGCATCGCTATCCACCAAAGATGCCATTATTGCTGGTTTAGCGACAGCACTGCTTGGCAACATCCACAGCTACGATGTCCTTCATGTTGCGTTGGCGGTTTTCTGCATTCGAATTGCAAACGATGTTATGCAAAAGCGATTTCAGATCAAGGCATGGCTTCTCGCGACTGGGGCTGGAGCAATAGCGATTCCAACAACGGCAGCTGTATTTTATGCAACTCGCGTAGACCCACTTTTTGCAGCCCGGGCCGATACAGATACCCGTACAGCGGCGCTGCACTGGGTATTGCTCGGGTTTGGCATTGCGTTTCCATTTGCTATCGTTGCGGTTGTCGATGCCATAAAGTCACGCTCATCGCATCGCCTAATGCTGGCGGCTTGGTTTGTAGGCGCATTGCTTTCAAGTCAGCTGCCATTTGCGTTTCAGCGGAAGATGCTAATGGGGGCTCAGATTCCGCTAGCTCTCCTTGCAGTTGCAGGGATTATCCTTCTTGCGAAACGCCTCTCTGGTGACTTTCCAAAGATACTTGTCGGGACTGCTTTGCTGATGGCATTGCCTACAAATGCGTTTTGGGTTCAGGAAGCGATGTCACGTCTTCCGGCGAATGCGGGTTCTACGCAGATGCGCCCCTATCTCACAACAAGTGAAAATGATGCGCTTCAGTGGCTGGCGATGCACGGTAAGCCATCGGATGCCGTCTTGGTAGGACCAGATCCAACAAGTCACTTGCGATTCCCCGGGGTTGCGCTCATGCCACACTTGTCCGTTTATGTTCCAGCCATATCCGGACTGACCGTCTACGATGGCCACTGGTCAGAGACTATCAACTATGGGGCAAAGATAACGGAAACGGTGCGCTTCTTTGATGCATCAACTCCGGATGATGCCCGCAGGGACATACTATTGCAGAACCGAATTCGCTACATTTTGTATCCAAACAAGCTGGCGGATGGCCCTCTTCTTGATGGTAGCGGTGTTGCTTTACTAAGACCGGATGGCTCACCGCAGTACATCCCGGTTCGCTGGTCCAATGGAACGCTCAGTGCGCAAACAGCATCCCCGCCGTTTCAGGAGAATCCTCTTGGAATGAAGCGTGTGTTCTCCAGTCGGGATTTAGAAATTTTCGAGGTTCAGAATTGAGTTCAGCGCTTCAGTTTAGTGTTACAAAGACAGCATCGGATTGTGCCGCCCGCCTTGGAGTGCTGACGCTTCCACGTGCAACTACGGAGACTCCAGTCTTCATGCCAGTTGGGACGCAGGGCACTGTCAAGGCGATGATGTTTGAAAACATCGAGCAGCTTGGCTACAAACTTATCCTTGGGAACACCTTCCACTTATATCTCCGTCCCGGCAGCGAGCGTGTTGAGAGGCTGGGGGGGCTTCCAAACTTTATTGGGTGGTCCGGCGCGATGCTAACTGACAGCGGCGGCTTTCAGGTCTATTCTCTGAAGGATTTACGCAAGATAACTGAGAGTGGAGTGGCGTTTCGTTCACCGCTCGATGGCTCAAAACATGATTTCACACCCGAACGTGTGATGGATATCGAGCACCAGCTTGGTGCGGATGTGATTATGGCATTTGATGAATGTACTCCGTACCCGGCAACGGAGGAGTATGTTCGTCTGTCGATGGAGCGAACGCACCGTTGGGCGATTCGTTGCCGTGACCGGCATGCAGACCTTGGTGGTGACAATACGGGACACAACTTGTTCGGGATTGTCCAAGGGGGCACGGATGAAGCATTGAGGGCGGAGAGTGCTACCTTCATGTCATCACTTGACTTTGCAGGTGTTGCGATTGGAGGCGTAAGTGTAGGGGAGCCTCCTGCCGAGATGTACCGTATTGCCCGCAGTACTGCTCCGCTGTTGCCGCAAGACAAACCTCGCTACCTCATGGGCGTCGGGATGCCAGAGGACATCCTTGAGGCGGTAATTGCGGGGATGGACATGTTTGACTGTGTCTTGCCGACGCGGATGGCACGTAACGGTACGGTGTTTACCAGCCAGGGACGCCGGCATGTAAGCAACGCGCGTTTTGCTGAAGACACCGGTCCGATTGATCCTGAATGTGACTGTCTAACGTGTCGGCGCCATAGCGCTGCCTACCTTCGACATCTTCATCGGTGCAATGAAATCCTCTTCGCGAATCTGGCATCCATTCACAACCTCGCGTTCTATGCACACTTGATGAAGAGAATTCGCGAGGCGATTCAATCTGGAACGTTGCTAGAGCTGCGGGATTCGTTGCGTGCACAGTGGGGACTTGTACCAATTGACGAATTAACTTAGCCTATCGTCCCCCTTGACGTTTAACCCGACTTTGACATAAGATAAACTGAATAAGAAGGTGAACCCTGTGTGTGGGTGAGGTACAGCAGTTGCAGGAAATGCCTGAGGTTGAAACGCTTCGTCGAGGTTTGGCGAAGGCAACAACGGGGCAACGCATCACTGCCATTCACATTACGGATGAGCGCGTGCTCAAGCGGGTCGAATCTATCGCATTTGTGGAGCGTCTGAATGGTGTTGCTGTAAAAGCAGTTAACCGCCGTGGGAAGTTTCTTTTGTTTGAAGTGGGGCATGGCGCGTTGCCATCGTTTCATTTAGTCGTGCACTTGAACATGAAAGGGAGTATTCGGATGTTTAAATCCGATGTTCCTGTACAGAAGTACGAGTGCGTGCGCGTCGGTTTGAGCTCAGGCGCTGTGCTCGTCTACGCGGATATGTGGACTTGGGGTGATTGGCATCTAGATGATGCATCAGATTATCGATTAGTGTCTGATGTGGCATCTATGGGGCCTGAGCCGTTGGAGGAAGGTTGGTCTGGCGCTGTATTGGCTAGTCGTCTCGCTGGGAAGCGGGGGCTAATTAAGTCGGTTTTACTGGATCAAAAGGTTGTTGCCGGGGTGGGGAATATCTACGCAGATGAGTCATTGTTTGCGGCAGGTGTATCTCCGAAGCGGCAAGCTTCGGGACTAGATGTTGCTGAGTGCGATGCGCTCGCTGCTTCAATCGCCGAAACATTGGGAAGCGCGGTTTGCTATGGCGGATCGCTGGGGGAGTATGTTGACTTGGATGGAAATCCGGGTACTTACGAACCAAAGGTGTACGGAGGAAAGGGTAAGCCCTGTCCTCGGTGCGGTGGCCCGCTGATGAAAGTCAGCATTGGTGGCCGTGGGACGACCTACTGTCCTGATTGTCAGCGTTAGGCTGATGTTGGAAAATTTGGAAGGGATCCTGCTTGACATGGAATGGAAAGTCAGGCAGCGAATAGCGTTATATCTGTATGTCCGAGGAAACAACAGGCATTGACCAGGCTGCACTCGCAGCTACCGCGGCAAACGCCGCTGATCAGATGCCACCGCTTGATGAGATTACGGTTCCGGGTTCTGCCCGCGAGATTGGTGACACTGGGTCCGATGTTCGGCCAGGTGTTGTGGTTCAGGGAACCGTTGTCCATATCGACGCACGTGAAGGTGTGTTGGTTGATGTAGGAACGAAGTCCGAAGGCCTTATCCGCCCGGATGAGCTCTCACGTGAGCCTGTTGCAAATCTCGAAGACATCGTCTCCGTAGGCGACACCATCGACGTTTACGTGATGAAGGAAAACGAGGATGGCCAGCTGCTTCTGTCCAAGAAGCGTGCAGACTTCGAAAAGTCCTGGGATCGCGTGCAGATTGCACTCGAGACGCAGGAAACCATCAAGGCAATGGTCACCGACCGTGTTCGCGGCGGACTCGTCGTAGACCTCGGAATCCGTGGATTCGTCCCTGCATCCCATGTCGGAAACGGCAAGCTCAAGAACCTCGACAAGTTTGTCGGTCAGAGCGTTCCCCTCAAGGTCCTTGAAGTTGATCGTCACGGTCGTAAAGTTGTTCTTTCACATCGCAAAGCAACCGAAGAAGAGCGCGAAAAGCAGAAGGTTGACACCCTCGAATCCCTCGCTGAAGGCCAGGAGCGAACAGGTATCATCCGCCGCGTAACCGATTACGGAGCCTTTGTTGACCTCGGCGGAATCGATGGTCTTCTCCACGTCTCCGAAATGTCCTGGACCCGTATCAAGCATCCATCCGATGTTGTCAAGGTCGGACAGGAAGTCAAAGTCAAGGTCCTTCGCCTGAGCCCGGATCAGGGTCGTGTATCGCTTGGTATGCGCCAGGTTATGCCAGATCCATGGGAATCCGCGGGCGAGCAGTTCCACGTCAATGATGTAATCGAAGGCGAAGTAACCCGAATTGTACCTTTCGGTGCATTCGTTCTCCTCGAAGGTGGACTCGAAGGAATCATCCCGAACTCCGAGAGCTCACACCGCCGTATGGCAAAGGCATCCGATGTCGTCGAATCCGGACAAACGGTTACCGTCAAGGTTATCGATGTACGTCCTGAAGAGCGCCGCCTGACCTTGTCCCTGCGTGCTCTGCAAGCACGGGACCCAGCCGATGCATTCGTTCCTGCTCCTGCAGTCGAAGAAGATGCTGGCGGACGCCGTGGCAAGAAGGACAAGCGCCGTCGTGGAGACGATGATGGTGGAGATATCCGCTCATTCCTCCGCCCTGGCGCCGACTTCGGTACAACCCTCGGAGACATGTTTGGCGATATGTTCGCTACTGCACGCAAGTCTGAGAAGAAGCGCGCGCCACGTCGCCGTGATGAAGACGATGAGGACCTCGATAACATCGATATCGATGATGTTGACACCGACACCGATGTCGAAGCGGATGCCGAGACCGAAGAGGCATAATCCTCGATAGGTTTGGCAAAAATGAAAGACCCTGGAGTGACCCAGGGTCTTTTTCTTGCCGCTCTCAAACCACCGTGCTAGATTGAACCAAATGGCAATCTGGGCAGTTACCGGCGGAATCGCCTGTGGGAAATCAGCCGTTGTTAACGCATTCAAGGCACTTGGGATCACCTGTTATTCCGCGGATGAGGACGCAAAGGATGTTCTGAATGATCCGGATGTGAATCGGAAAGTTCGGTCGGCTTTTCCCGATGCCATCGATAGTCAAGGGCAGCTTGATCGGGCAATACTTGGAAGACTGATTTTTGCTGATGATGACCGACGCGCGCTTCTTGGCCAGATTATGCATCCGTACATCCGAGAACGCATGCGAGCACGGATTGAGCAAAACCATGCATCCACTGTCGCTAAGCTTGAGCTATACGAAGTCCCACTTCTTTTTGAGGGCGGTCTTGAGACGTGGTTCGACGGGACGATCTGCGTTACATGTAAACCTGAAGTACAAACGCAAAGATTGATTGACAGACACTACTTGCGCTACCAATCCCGGATGTCTGAAGAGGAAGTCAAGCACATCCTAAATAGTCAGATACCGGTAAAAGATAAGGCGATTAAGTCAGATATCGTAATTGACAATTCAGGAACGGAAGATGACGTGATTCAGGCTGTTACAAAGGTGCTTGCGACACTTAACATCACAGCGACGCCATAAAACGACTAATCGCCGGAATCATCATCCTCTGATGGACCAAAAACGCATCATGCCCGTAGTCGGATTCCAGGATGACCGCTTCTGCATGTACATTGCCCCCACGCTGGGCCCGTTCCGCTATCTCAGTTGTCTGACGTGGAGGGAAGAGGTCATCGGAAGAAAAGCCAATCGCTAAAATCCGTGCCGTGATCGTACTAAATACATCATCCAGTGAAGCCCGGTCCCTCGCTAATCCGTGGCTGTCTAATGCTCGCGAAATCAAAATGTACGTATTTGCATCAAAGCGCTTGTTTAGCTTTTCACCCTCATCATTGAGGTAATCCTCGACTAGAAAGTCCGAACGCGGACTGATATCCCGTGAGTAAAGAGGGTCACAGCCATCATGGAACATATCCTGAAACGATGCATCAGATAGGTAAGAGATCGTCCCAATCATCCTTGCAAGCGCTAAACCTCTTTCGGGGTCCGCACCACTATCCGCATAGTTGCCATTGTTAAATGCAGGATCAAGACGAATAGCGGT
>JBJTQN010000348.1:0-5039 GCA_046075665.1 Armatimonadota bacterium
CCCTGGAAAAAAACAAACGCATCTGCTCGATAAAATCAAAACATATGCTAAAAGTTACTAGGCATAACCACCATCATTGATCCTCAAAGAACGTGGATTCTGACAATGGATGCACACTATCTTGTATGTAAAAAACTGCGAGAAGACTATGCTTCAATCCACATCCTGAGCACTCGGGCACCGGACGCAGGGAGAAGAATACAGCCTACGATGACCTTATGCATGAAAATTCAACGAATTTATTCGCGCATTTCATTGAGCGTAGTTTAGACGAGACTGAGGGGAATAGTCGAGCTAGATGCCTCCTACGATAATGGTTGGTTTCGTGCTAGCAGAGCACATCGATAGATCACTATCAGCTGACTGATAGTCAACGATACCCTAAGGCAGGTGAATCTTCGACAGGCTATACTGTGACTGTTAACAGGGACTGCACAAGTCCCTCACTAAGGATGCTCTCTTGAACGACGACCAACAGGACCTCTTCACTGACTCCGATTTGGAATCAGATTACGCAACACCATCCATTCAACGTGTTGAGAATGACTACAACGCAGATGCCCTGAGTATGCTCGAAGGGCTTGAGGCTGTTCGTCGGCGCCCAGGAATGTATATTGGTGACACGGGACTCGGCGGACTTCACCATCTTTTCAAAGAGATTATTGACAACTCTATCGATGAAGTTTTGGCGGGCTACTGCACCGAAATCAATGTAACGCTGCATGCGGACCGCTCGATAACGATTCGGGACAATGGTCGTGGTATCCCGGTGGATGTCAACAAGCAGACTGGTAAGCCTGGCGTTGAAATGGTCATGACCGAACTCCATGCTGGCGGAAAGTTTGGTGATGGCGGCTACAAGACATCCGGTGGACTGCACGGCGTCGGTGCATCGTGTGTTAATGCACTGTCCCTTTGGTTGGAAACAACCGTCAGACGGGATGGCAAAATTCATCAGGTTCGCTTTGAACGTGGCCTCGTAACCGAGCCAACAAAAGTTATCGGGACATGTGATGAAACGGACACTGGCACCACGCAGCGATGGCTTTCGGATCCTGAGATTTTCTCAATTGCACTTGATGAAACCGGGCAACTGGATTATCGCGCCGAGCTCTTCCTCGGCCGTATACGCGAGCTGTCATACCTTAATAAGGAAGTCAAGATTACGTTCCTCGATGAACTGAACGAACGCGAGCTCGAAGTGTTCCATCATCAGCGGGGTATCGCTGAATATGTGGCCCACCTAAACCAAAGCAAAGACCCAATCGGCACTAAGGTGGTGTACTTCTTCAAAGATCAGGGCGACACTCAAGTTGAAGTCTCGTTCCAATACAACAGAAGCTACTCAGAAAGCATCTTCTGTTTTACGAACAATATTCCGCAGCCGGATGGTGGTACCCACCTCTCGGGCTTCAAAACAGCCCTCACACGTGTCGTAAACCAATACGCACGCAAGAATGGGTTCCTGAAGGAAAAGGATACGAACTTAAGTGGAGACGATGTCCGCGAGGGTCTAACAGCAGTGATCTCCGTTCGGTTGACAAACCCGATGTTCAACTCGCAGGACAAGCGTCGCTTGACCAACATTGACGTTGAAGGGATAGTCAACACCATTGTTGGTGAAGGCCTTACAACCTTCCTCGAGGAGAATCCTTCATCCGCAAAGTCGATTTTGGACAAAGCGCTTACCGCTCAAAAGGCTCGCGAAGCAGCACGTAAGGCTGCTGACCTGGTAAAGCGCCAGAACGCGCTGGAGAATTCCAGCCTCCCAGGCAAGTTGGCTGACTGTACCGAGCGAAGCCCTGCCAAGTCAGAAATCTACCTTGTTGAGGGAGACTCTGCAGGCGGTTCAGCCAAGCAGGGACGTGATCGTACAACCCAGGCCGTCCTGCCGCTCTTCGGCAAAATCATCTGCGTTGAAAAAGCACGTGTTGACAAGGCACTTGATAATCAATCAGTGAAGATGATTATCAGTGCCCTCGGAGCGGGTATTGCATTCGGAAATGATGAAGACGCATCCCGTTTTGACATCAGTAGGCTTCGGTACCACAAAGTTATCATCATGACTGATGCTGATGTAGACGGTGACCATATCCGAACGCTACTTCTCAACTTCTTCTACCGTTATATGCGTCCGCTTATCGATGGCGGCTACATTTACATCGCACAGCCACCGCTTTACGCTGTGCGTATTGGCAAGGATGACAAAGTCTACGCGAGAACAGAAGCAGACCGTGACCGGATCATCAAAGAAGCAAAGCGTAAAGAAGTGCACGTCACCCGTTTTAAGGGCCTTGGTGAGATGAACCCCGAGGATCTTTCAGAAACGACGATGAATCCGAAGAACCGTACGCTTGCACGTGTTACCGTTGACCAGGCAGCCGAAGCCGACAACGTCTTTACTGTGCTTCTGGGAGAGAAGGTTGAGCCAAGGCGTGCATTCATCGAGCGGCACGCTAAGGAAGCTAAGAATATAGATACCTTTTAGATCTCGAAGCGTAGGTAGGCAGGGCGCTGAGCAATCAGCGTCCTTTATGTTATCTATCAAACAACCGTTACGTGACTTGGGTTAGCGATTGGTTTCTGAGACAGCATCAATAATAGTGGCACTTGTTCACAGGTCACAGCTGAATACCCTAATCGACAAAACAAAGAACCCCGCAAGCAATGAAACTTGCGGGGTTCTCTAATGCGTCATGGAGACTACTTGATCTCGACGACTGCACCTTCGGTCTCGAGGAGACCCTTGAGCTTGTCAGCTTCATCCTTGGAGACGCCTTCCTTGAGGGTCTTAGGAGCTGCATCGACAACTTCCTTAGCTTCCTTAAGGCCGAGTCCTGTCAGTTCGCGGACAACCTTGATAACCTGGATCTTCTTGTCACCGGCAGACTTGAGGATTACATCGAAGGATGTCTTCTCTTCTGCAGCGGCAGCGCCACCAGCTGCAGGTGCAGCAGCGGCAGCTACAGGTGCAGCAGCGCTGACACCAAACTTGTCTTGGAGTGCCTTTACGAGCTCTGCGAGCTCGAGGACAGTCATATTCTCAATGGCGCCAATAAGTTCTTCAGCGGTCATGATTGATACCCTTTCAGTGTGGTGTTCTCACCACGATGCAGTTACGCGGCAGCTTTCTTTTCTTCGATTGCCTTGAGCGTATAAACAAAATTCGAGATAACCCCTTGCAGCGTGTACACGAGGCCGGAGATTGGTGAGTTAAACGCACCAAGCATTTGTGAAAGTAGAACATCACGCGGTGGAACCTTAGCGAGAGCATCAATTTGCTCTGGACCAAAGTAGCGTCCACCAACCACTCCACCCTTGATTTTCAGAGGTGTGCTGCGGTTAGCTGCGATGTAATCCACGACAACTTTAGCAACTCCAATAGGATCGGAGGAAGCAATCGTTGCTGCCGTTGTGCCATTGAGGAGGACATCGATACGTTCGTCATCGATTCCCTGCTCCTTAAGCGCAATACGCATCAACGTGTTCTTCACGACCGAGAAGTCACCATCGCCGAGTTCACGTAGCTTGGTTCGGATCTCGCCCATCTGAGGCACGGTAAGACCGCGGTACTCCGTGAGGATGACTGCTTCACTGCTGGACAGTGTCACACCCAGGTCACTAGTAATCGCCTTCTTTACCGAGGCCGGCTTTTTGGAGATCTGCCGACTGATCTTGGTTTTCTTTGCCATTCGAGCTTCCTTCTCGTTACCGAGACGCAGAAAACGAAAAACCCTCCGACCTAGACAGGTCCGAGGGCGAACACACATTTACAGCGTACCCGCTTTACCCTCGGCAGGCGTACAAGATGTACATTACAGGGCGAACCCAACCGGCTGTCTTCGGGGAAAGACTAACGTTTCCAAGGGTGAATGCTATCGCGGTAAGTGACCTGCGTCAAGGATTGTTTTGACAATTAGGTAGACATCCATCGAAATTACCATCGCGACAAACAACCACTTGAGTGTCTGAGGTCTGATTGCCTTACCTATCTGAATCCCCAGCTGCGCAAAAATCGATGCCCCAACCAACATCAACATCGCGATATCAAGCCTGACGTTTCCTGCTATCGCATAGTTTACGGTGCCAGTCAGGGATGTGATCATCAGAACACCGATTGATGCCATCGCAGCAGCGTTGACCCGCATTCCAACACCGCGTGTCAGCAATGGAGTCCACAGCAAGCCGCCGCCAATTCCCAGAATTCCTCCAAGGGTCCCGATTACGATGGCTGCGGGGATCAAAACAAAATATGGCACAACTCGCTGAGTGGTTTGCAGTCTTAGTACTGGACCAAAGCTCATTGTAGATAGAATCCCAGGAGCGTCACCGGGAGAGGAAGGCGCCGTTGCCATGAGCAATGCACTGATTGCCAGCATCACGATAAATGCAATATTGACAAACGAGGACGCCAACCCCTTTTCGCTGAGGCTCTGCAGGAGAGCCACTCCAAGCTGCACACCAAGCCACGTGGGCAGAGCGATTACTCCAGCCAGCTTTAGTTCGCCGAGGCCACTCCGCTGCGCTTTGATAAGCGATGCAACAGCGACTCCAATCATCTGGCAGAGCCCCGTGCCGACAGCGACGGGTGCAGGCAATCCGATGGCATTTACAAGTATTGGTGTAATCAAAATTCCCCCGCCAACACTGAACATTCCGGCGGTAACACCTACAGCGCAGCCTAACGCAAGAATAATGATGGAATCGATTGCCGTCAACGTCGTCGTCTCATAAATAGTGACGTCGCAAAATCGACCAATGGAACGGACAATGCTCCCCAAACGGCTGGAAGCAATACAGAAAGAGCAACGCTTGCAATGGATGTTCGCATCAAGATGACCATATCAGAGTTGGACCTAACTGCAATGTATTGGCGTTTTCCCAACTCGGCGGTAAGCGTATGTCTCGACATGTTGCATAAGCGCTACCTATTACACAAATATGTCAGCCACGGCAGCACATATAGCTGTCACTGTATAAGGGGGCAGTTGCACCAGTTCATTAACATCACCTAAATTACTACAACACCTCAACCTTTC
>JBJTQN010000349.1:0-4684 GCA_046075665.1 Armatimonadota bacterium
AAAACCTTTTCGATTGGTCCATCAAGAATTGCCGAATCCGGAAGTGATGCCGCATTTGCTACTAGGTCGCTGTCGAAGAAGGGCGCGTGGGCATCGATTCCATGTACTTCAACGAGCTCGGTAAACCGAGGAAGGATTGTCCCTCCTCCCTTTGTGGCAAAGTTCAAATGCCGAAGTATGGTGAGCAGCGATAGATTTTGTTCGACCGGGAGGCAGGCAGATATCCAAGCATGAACATCGAATGGATTTTCTTCATCTGAAGACATCTTTGTATAATCGAGCATCTCCGGAATGTCATCAAGGAAGCGGTGAAAGGTCTTGCCGTAGATGATTTCAAGTGAGGCCCCTGTAAGGGCGAGCTCGCTGACCATGGGCTTGTTTGCCCAGCCGCCGAAAACCTGGTCACCACCCTCACCGCTAAAGAGGGCATTGCATCCGGCATCCGAAGCAGCTTTACCGAGAAGGAACCACGGTACGCAAACGGCATCGCCGTAGGGACTTACCATTGCCTTAGTGGCGTCGTGGAGTTGTTGATGAACCGTTGAAGGGGATGCATCCACGATGTATAGGGGGATGTCGAGCATGCGGGCAATCGCTCTTGCTGTTGATACCTCATCACTCCAGGGAGGACCGAAATCGAGGGTAAGGGCGATCAGATTTCGTCGGTCGAGTGCTTTACGGCAGATGGCGGCGATTGCCGTGCTGTCTAGCCCTCCGGAGAGCGCAATTCCGATACGTTGATACGAAGGAAGGAGTCGTGTGTGTACTGCATCTGAAAGGACTTCACGGACACAAGAGTGTCCGTCCGGTTGGGGTGCCGATGCATAAGGAGCCTGAAACGTAAAGGGTCTAGTAAATCCGGGGCGAATATGAAATGGCGGAACTACCCAGCCTGTGGTGAGGTAGGACTCCAGTGCCTTCCGAGAATTACCCCGGGCTGTCGGTGACTCAAGAATCGGCCGGTCGGCACCGAAACGCCTTCGTGACTCTACAATTCTATTGTTTTGCGCGGAGCTCGACATTGGTCACAGTCAGGGTTCCTCGGCTGGAGACATCATTTATGGTTTTGCCTGTCTTGAAGGCAATTTTCAGTGCTCCTGATGGCGGCTGCCAAGCGGTATTTTTCCAGGACGAACCAGTGCGAACCTGGCGCTGGAATTCTTTCGCGGATATCGCAATGGATGTTCCGGTCGGGGACACCGGGCCTTTCCAGCGAACATCTCCAGCTTCTAGGTCAATGCGAACATTTGGAATGCCATTTCCTGCGACCTGCGCATTTATGGCTTCAACTTCCTGTACATTGCCGGCAGGCAGGAGGATGTTTCCATAGAAGTCGCCTTTGATGTCCGGTACAAACTGTTCGATTTGCAGAGTAGCTCCACTGTTGTTCGCAATGATGCTTCCCTTTGACTCCGAATTCGCACGAACGGATGCACTTGAGAGGTCATAGACATTCGTGACCGATGCCGTGGCCATTGCCACCGGAGATGGTGGAGCAGGCACCCGGGAGAGTGTTACCGACAGGATCGAGGCAGTAACCAATCCAACGCCAATAACTGCCGCAACAAACACCCTGTTTCGGTTACGCTTTCGGTTGACAGCATCAAGCCGCTGTAGGTGAAGTTCCTGAGCAGCCCGGTCTAGATATTCCTTGGGAATTCCCAGCTCTCCGGCCGCTTCAGCACTGGCATCCGCATTTCGCCGATGCTCTTCGTCTTCACGGTAGAGCTTATCGGCGATGCGAAAGACCTCAGCCTGGTCTTCGGCTGGGATATCCGTTTGTTTCAGCACGGGCTAGTCGTTGCTGACCTTTCCTTTGAAGTAGGCGATGGTCTCGAGTAGACCCTCCTCAAGCGAGACACCCGGCTCCCAGTTTAGGAGCGACTTTGCGATCGTGAGGTCCGGGCGTCGCTGCTTTGGATCATCGGATGTCGGAAGCTCCTGATAAACGATCTCACTGGATGAGTTTGTAAGCCGTTTGATTTCCTGTGCGAATTCAAGCATGGTGCGCTCGGTTGGATTTCCAAGGTTTACCGGCCCGGAGTGGTTACCATCGAGCTCACTGAAGCGGAAGATGCCTTCAATCAGATCACGGACGTAACAGAACGAGCGTGTTTGTTGCCCTGTTCCGTAAACGGTGATGGGTTCACCACGAAGGGCCTGCCCGATGAAGTTGGGGACGACGCGTCCGTCATCAAGGCGCATGTTTGGACCATATGTATTGAAAATACGGAAAATTCTGGCATCCACGCCCTTGAATCTGCGGTAAGCCATGGTGATCGATTCACCAAACCGCTTTGACTCATCATAGACACCGCGGATACCAATTGGATTGACATTTCCCCAGTAGGTTTCCGGCTGCGGGTGGATGAGAGGGTCTCCATAGACCTCGGATGTGCTGGCGATTAGGAAGCGCGCGCCTTTTACCCGTGCTAGCTCAAGGGCATTGTGTGTTCCAACACTATTGACCTGCAGGATTTCTATGGGTTTAGTGGGGAAGTCCACCGGGCTAGCTGGCGAAGCAAGATGGAAGACGACATCCACAGGGCCATCAACTGTAAAAGGCTGAATAACATCGTGTTCGACCAGGGTGAATGCTGGATTGTCGATGACATCGGCAACATTGTCAGGGCTTCCTGTAATGAAGTTATCGATAACGGTGACCTTGTAACCCTCGTTGAGGAGCCGCTTTGACAAATGCGAACCTAAAAAACCGCTTCCACCAGTAACGACTGCATGTTTCATGTCAATGTCACCATTCCTTGTTCCTAAATTATTGGAGGTGTCTAATTCTACCTACGCAGCCAGTCGGGCGCCAAGCGCGGATTGTCTGCAATAATGCCCCATGATCGCGTGCTTACGTGCAGCTGTGGGGCTGGCCCTTACGACTCCTATTATCCTATCCTTACCAACACATGCACAAACCGCGCCAGTAAAAATTCCCTCGGCTACCACCGCAATCATTATTGATGGCGCAATCAAAAGGGAGGATTGGGATGCTGCAGCAAACTCCGGTACTTGGGAACGGTTTGGCGGACCTACTCCGGTAACGGAAGAAACAGAAGTCAGGCTACTATCGGATCGTCAATATCTCTATGTATTTATAAAAGCGACCGACAGTCTGGCATCGCGGATTCGAGCCAACGAGACACAACGCGGGAGCAGTGCGGTCTTGGATGACGATTCCATTCGCATCCATATTGATTCACAAGGCGCCGGTATCGGATTCTCCATGTTTGCGTTTAACACACTCGGCACACAGTACACAGAGCTTGAAGGTGGGACATCATCAAACTGGAAGTGGGCAGGGGATTGGAAAGTAGCTGTTAAGCGTAACGATGCCGGATATACAGCGGAGGTTGCGATTCCTTGGAAGCTCTTGAGGCACCCGAAAGGGGCATCTGCTATTGGCTTTGTAGCAATGCGTCGGGTCTTTCGGGAGTCCAATCCTGTCGCAAGCCCACCATTGCCAGCCAATCTACAAACCACAAAGAATCTCGCTCAGTTCATGGGCCGTTTCGACACTGGGCCGCTTCCGGATACTCCGTCGGCTCCTGTAATCCTCCCATATAGCTACGTAACGGCTGGTGCTACGAATCGGGCCAAAGTTGGTGTCGATATAAAAGCTCCACTGACGACGGGCATCACTGCCCTTGCAACATTGTTTCCCGATTTTCAGAATATCGAAAACGATGTCAATACCGTCGCCTTCAGCTATAACGAGCAGGCACTTCAGGACCGTCGTCCATTTTTTGCCGAGGGTAGTGAGTTCATGCCCGAGCGTGATCTCTTCTATTCACGTCGGATTACATCAGTAGATACCGGTGCAAAGCTTGTTGGCAGGGATGGGAATCAAACCTATGGTGCTCTTGTCACGTCCTCGGCAGATGGAGTTAATCGGACATCAACTGCATTTCGTTATGACAAAGCCTTTTCGCCATTAAGGACGATCGGGGCTGCAATGGTTTCCGATAACCTTTCCGGATCTGCAGACTCGCGAGTGGCCCGAATCAGTGGTGATTGGGGAGAAATGTCGGGACGGGGACGCTATTCGGTGTCATCCCGCTTTTTGCAGTCCTGGAATCAGGGAAGCGCTGCTGGGATGGCGGGTGAGCTGGCGGCAAACTGGCGTGACGTTCCCGGGCGAATCAATGCCAAAGTCGGCATCTCGCAACTCGATAGCGATTTTTACAGTCCGCTGGGTGTCCTGATAGACAAAGATCGTCGTGGGTCGATTTTAAATATCTTCCAGAGCAATCGCTTTGACAAGGGAGCCATCGAGGCTTACGCAGTTGACTACAGCAAGTCTGGCGCACAACGACAGTCCACTGGGGAGTTCTTTTACGACCGTGATCTCCTTGTCGCAGATGTGCAAAACCGGCGGGGATTTGGTTTGAACCTGGGATTTGTTGTGCAGCGGCGTATTCAGCAGCTGGGTGGGGATCGGAACGTCGACCGTGTGGCGCATGTAGCAGGTCTGTGGAATCGTCGTACCTTGTTTTCGACGGGGGGCATCGGATACGACTCGGGACGCCAAAATGGCAAGGCCTATCATCTAGTTGAGTTTCAACAGGGATTCTTGTTGAGCCGGCTATGGAATGCCAAACTAACGGCACTGCGACAGTCATTGGGAGGCGTTGAGACGCGGCAGGTTATTATCACGACGACATTGCGTATCGATTCT
>JBJTQN010000350.1:0-2713 GCA_046075665.1 Armatimonadota bacterium
CAGCTATTGCTGGCGCTATTCCGGGTGGCGTGGCTGCCGCGGTTAAGGAATTTGCCGATCGATCCGGGAGCGGAAACATCAGTGGAATCTACTTTGTAGCCGCCGCGATCGTGGGACTTTACACACTCTTGGTCCTGCTCCGCTACGTGCAGGGAACGGTACTTGCTGAAGTCAGCCTCCGGGTTGGGAATGACCTTCGTCGCACCCTGTATTCTCACTTGCTTCGGATGCCGTTGACTTACTTTGATACGCAGCGAACTGGCAATTTGATGTCAACCATGACCACAGACGTTGCGAAGCTGCAGAACGCAGCGAACTGGGTCAAGGATTCCATTGCATTACCAATAACTGCGATCACGATGTCGGTGATATTGATCAGGACCAGCCCAAAGCTTGTGTTAATCACGGTGGCAGTTGTTCCGTTAATGGCACTTGCCATTCAGCAGATAACGCGGCGTCTGAGAGCTTTAAGTCAAACTGCACAGACCAAACAGGCTGAGTTGAACTCCCTGATGGACGAAACGCTCTCATCCCCACGAGTGATCAAGGCATTCGCCGCTGAAGAGCGTGAGCTTAATCGATTTGCGAAGGTTGCAGACCGCGCCATTCATGCGCAGATGCGGGGCGTTCGTCGTTCGGCGCTGCTTGGCCCAAGTGTTGACTGGATTGGTTCCGTTGCGATGGCCGTGATTCTCGTCATCGGTGCCCAGGAAATCGCGTTACATACATCGGACATGCAGCGTATTACAAAGGAAGCAATTGCGACCGGTCTGGTTGGTGCAGCACGTGATAGCTGGGTGGAAGCCCGGGTGCGCGGGCTTAGCATCGGTGGTTTTTTGCAATTTGTTTTTGCCGCAAATGAACTTTCACGGGCTATTGGCGGGATGGGATCGCTTCGCGGCGCATTGCTGGATATGTTTGGTGCTGTCGACCGTATTCATGAGGAAGTTTTGGATGTCCATCCCGAGATAGCAGATGCTCCCGGAGCCATCGACCTGATAGATGTGCGCGGGGCTGTGTCTCTTGAGGATGTCACATTTGGGTACTCAATGGATTCACCCGTTCTTTGCGGAGTGAGTCTTGATATTCAACCCGGCGAGACCATTGCGTTTGTAGGGGCTACAGGATCTGGAAAGTCCACATTGGTGGATTTGATTCCAAGATTCATTGACCCTTGGTCAGGTTGCGTTCGCCTTGATGGAACGGATATCCGACGGATTAAGCAAGGGAGTTTACGGTCAGTGATGGCGATTGTTCCCCAAAAAACCGTCCTGTTTGCTGGAACGATTTTCGAGAACATCGCCTATGGAAAACCGGGGGCAACGCAGGATGATGTTGAGCTTGCTGCCCGCGCTGCGGGTGCGCATGGGTTTGTTATGTCAAAACCAGATGGGTATGCGACGATGGTTGGTGAGCGTGGGGCGATGTTATCCGGTGGTCAGGCACAACGAATCGCAATTGCCCGTGCCCTCCTTTGTAAACCGCGTGTTTTGATTCTTGATGAGGCAACGAGTGCCTTGGATAGCGGAACTGAAGCCGCCGTGCAGGATGCTATTCGCGCCGGTCGGCATGATAGAACAACGCTTGTTGTGGCGCACCGCTTGTCAACGATTGTCGATGCGGATCGTATCGTTGTGATGCACGCTGGCCGGATTGTTGAAGTAGGTACCCATGAGACCTTGGTTGCAGCTGGTGGGGTTTATGCAAGTTTGGTTGAGACCCAGCTGAGGGGAGAAGGTGGAGAGTCCTGATGGAAGTAGCTCGACCGCGAACACTGCGCACGGAAGTACTATCATCTATCGTTCATATTGTGAGCTCGATACTGCGACTTTCCCTTCGTGTAAGGGTTATTGGACTGGACGAAGCCACAAGTGCGAGCAGCGATGGTGCCATTTACATTGCATGGCACGGGGATGCGCTAATCCCGGCACACATACTGTCATGGCGAAAGCTCACGGCTCTGACAAGTTTTTCAAAAGATGGAGATGTTCAGACCAGAATTTTACAGAAGCTTGGTTATGACATCGTCCGGGGAAGTACTGGTCGTGGTGGGGCAAAGGCCGCTATCGAGCTTGTCCACCGCTTGAAAAAGGGGATATGCATATCCTTCACCCCCGATGGACCGAGGGGGCCACGGCGCATCATACAAAACGGAGTAGTTTACTTTGCCCAGAAGTCCCAAAAGCCCATCTGTCCAATCGTAATGCGTTACACGAGCTGCTGGAACCTCACTACGTGGGACATATACACAATCCCAAAGCCATTCAGCAAAGTGGAATGCGAATTTCTTCCACCCGTATATGTCAGCGCAACGGACAATCTGGATGTTGTTGCTGCCGATTTGACTGAAAAGATGAATGCTGCTGCACCGGATCCACCGAGGTTGACATTACCCAAACCGTAACACCCTGTAAAACTTCACTGGCTTCACATACCATTTCCCCTTGACAACAGACCCTGCTAGACCTGAGAATGGCAATGCCGATTTCGTGTGTCTGGCCGTTGTGTGTTTAGACAGGCGGATTCGCGTTTATATCGGCACCTTGCCGTTTCTTGCGAGCGCATTCGCCGGATGTGGTGGGGCATATCAATAAACTTTTGGACAGGGCCCGCAGGAAATCAGCGGTTCGCAGGTGAACTTCGGCTCATCCGAAAGGAGAGGTTTTGGCATGCAAATTCGCGCCGGGAAGAGTTACTCCTGGTTAGCCGCTGC
>JBJTQN010000351.1:0-4445 GCA_046075665.1 Armatimonadota bacterium
CGCCACGCCTGAACCGTCGCATTTGGCGATAAACCACCCTCGCGGATTTCATCCCAGCCGATCAACCGACGCCCACGCTTCGTAAGCATCCCTTCGACGCGCTTGATGATGTAGCTCTGGAGCTCTTCTTCATTCTTAAGACCCTCACGCTTCATCACGCTCTGGGCGTAAGGCGATGCCTTCCACTGCGTCTTTGGCGCTTCATCGCCACCGATATGAATGAACTTACTTGGGAAGACTTTGCAGACTTCGTCAAGGACATCCTCGATGTACTTAAACGTCTCTTCCTTTGGTGCAAGCACATAGCTTTGGACTCCCCATTTGTTCATCACACGCGGTGCATATCCCGGGATGTCATCATTTCCAAGGAATGGATAGCTTGCAATCGCTGCACTGGAGTGGCCAGGAATCTCGATCTCAGGAACGACCGTAATGTGGCGTTTGGCTGCGTACTCAACCACATCACGGCACTGCTTCTGCGTGTAAAAACCGCCATGCTTTGTGCCATCCGATGCGTTTCGGTTGCCGTACGGAGGCGAGCTGTCTCGCCAAGCCCCCACTTCGGTCAGCTTTGGATACTTCTTTGATTCAAAGCGCCAGCCTTGATCTTCCGTTAGGTGCCAGTGAAAGACATTCAACTTGTGAAAAGCCATCCAGTCGAGAAGCTTCTTAATGTCTTCCACCGGCAGGAACCAGCGCCCGACATCCAGCTGAATACCGCGCCAGCCAAATGTAGGCTCATCATCGATGCGCACACTTGAAACCGCCGCGCCATCCGGCATCGCCCAGCGCGCATCCCCGGCAGGTGGAGCAAGCTGAATCAATGACTGTGTTGCATAGAAGACACCCGCCGCATCTTTTCCGGTGATCAGGATGCCATCCGGGCCCATGGTCATGCGGTAGCCGCCATCCTTGAGTGGAAGGGATGCATCCACTTTCAAGGCAATCGTATTCGCCGCAAGCGAAACATTCCCACTACTTGTCTTCAGAGCAACACCAAGGCGAGTCTTCAGCAAGCCAGCGAGGAGCTGCGCCTCGCTCCCGGATGCCTTGTCGTGACGAATGACAACCGACTTACCGATACGAAAGGCGCCTGTACTGGCCTCAGCCTTCATCGGGGCAGGAATCACAGGCACAGTCTGCGCAAATGTGGCACCGCTCGGAATCGCCAGGCTGCCCAGAGCGAATAAGACTCCACGGGAAAAACTGTTCATGCATCAATCACCTTTGAATAAATGTCCACTGCGGCACTGCAACAACTGGGCTATTCTATCTGGCAAAGCACCTGGGTTCACAAATCACGGCTTGGGACGTAGTTGTTTCTCACGAAATGGTGCCAGCGCATCCAACGCACGTTTCACTAACCGGGCATCATCAACCTGCTTCGCCGATGGTACCAGTGCATTCATGGATCGAAGAAAATCAGAGAGCTGCTGACTTGCGCCAACGGCGTTGAAAACTGGCATCCCAGCCTTGATGTCATCCAGCATCAGGAAGATAACCATCCGGAGAACATTGCGTAACCACGCCTGGAAGCGTAGCCGTTCGACATGGTCTTTAGGTGCATTTTTCAAAATCTGATCATTGTTCACAAATGCCGTGAAATCTGGTTGTAATGCCATTTGCGGTCGGACCCGGGAGCGGGCCATGACCAGGTAACTTGCAACGTAGGCGGCTGACCATGGAGCTTCTCCGGTATCGGCAAGCGCCTGTAGAAAATATTGTCCATTACGAGCCTTGATATCAAGTGACACCGACTCCAGCGTCGGATCCACCGCAAAGCAAACCCAAAACCAGCTGGCTGAACTCCCGGCCGTTTGTAGGTATTCTCCTGGCTGCAAGCCTGTCGCCGCACATTCATCTTTTGAAATGCCAAGCTCATCCGCCCGGCGTTGATGCATAATTCTCAGCTGGTTCCCCACCGCCCAGATTGGGTTTTCCGGAATCCTGGATGTCGGCGTGAAGCCCTTCCAAGGCTTTCCAAACTGAAGAAGCGCGGCACGTTTGTAGAACGAAAGTGTAGCCAGTGGGCTCTGTGGCCGATCGGTAATCGCGTAAACCATTTGCAGAGCAAGGTCGTTGTGCTTTGGGTCATCACTTGCCGCATGATCAGCTATTTCAGTCGCTTTTGCGGCAAATATAGATGTACGTTCCCTGCTAAGCGGAATATCTGGAATCCAGTCACCAATCAACAGCCCATTATCCGAACGACCTGGTTCCCGCGACAGAGGATCGATTCGGATACCTGGCTGAATGGTTGCTGGATGAAATTTGAGTAGCTGCGCTGCGGCATTCAGTGCAGCAGCGGGAGACCCGATTGGACCGGATGCAAGGTCAGGAGTAGCAACGCGAAGACGTCTGCCAAAGGCGGAATCCAGTTGAGTTCCCGTCGACTTCGTCTTAGATGCACGAGCGGGAAAAAGCCGTGCCGACTCCGATTCCAGAGATTGGGTTGTCGCCAACGTCTCAGCGACAAGGGCTGCATCGGATTTCCCCATGTGCCTTGATGCCCGTCGGGCAAAATCGGCCATCGAAAACCCGGATTTAAACAGCTCGGTGCCAAGCGGGCTATGACACGAGATACATGCAGTGCCATCCGGTCGGATTTGTGTGATGGCGGATTGAACAGCCGTGCTTTGTTGACTGGAGGCTAGCTGGTTTTGCCCCGATGCTGAGAGCATCGGGACGATTGTAAACGCAACCGTAAACCGCTTAATTGCTTCCAAGCACATAGACCGTCGCGTTGTTAATCGCGTAGCCTTTGCCATCCGGGCCGATGACCGTGCTTGTATACGCCTCTCCGATGCCTGATGTAAGTGTGACCTGTTCAGATAGTGTGTTCGTGATGAAATCCCATCGAAAAGCCTTACCATCCTCACAATTCACCAGTGCACATTTGCCGGCAACATCGATTGCCGCAGTATTGATACACCATTCGCGAACCTTGCCATTAAGTCCATCGTAGTCAGGGGTGATTCCGAGAACTGTAAGGACCTCATTCAACACCGTCACACCGGTTTCCGGGTCAGTTTTGGTCGATGCTGGATCCAGAATCGCAAGCTTGTTACGGCCATCCCCGCCTATACCGTAGTAATTGTTATACTTGGTCAGCACAAGATACGGGCTTGGTCCTTTGTAGCTCGGTACCGCAGCCTTCGGGACAAGCGAACAGGTGTCATCCCACCCAAACGCCCCCGGACGTCCCAGCTGCGTTAATCCTGCACTGAATCGCAACATCCACCCCCGGTAATGATTCGAACCCGCCGGGTTTTCCAGAATCCCGTACCAAACAGTGCCATCGGATGCGACCATTGGCGACGCTGTTCCCTCATCCGCAACCCACGCATTGTTGCCTGTGTTGGGGTCCGTCAGCCGGGTTGCAGCGATGGGTGAAAGTGATGCAGTTGAAACCGCAACAATATACGGAGTCGCACTATTGGTGGAAAAGTATAGTGTTTTGCCATCTAGACTTACAGCAGGTGCGCAGTTCGTAGTGACTTTTCCATTTGAGAGACCAGCCGTAAGACCGGAAAGTGATTTGTACCGATAGACAGCACTGGAGTTCAATCCACTGCCAGTAGGGGTGATCTTTGCGAGGCCGCTCACAAGGCCGAGGGGATTTACCCCAAGCACCTGGTATCCAAAATAGATATTCCCGCTATTGTCAACCGTAATGGGCGTGTTAATTTTGATGTTGTTGTTGAATCCTGTCGGATTGGCCCTATAGGCTGCATCTCCATAAAACGTCAATGTACGCGTCCGACTCGTTGGAGAATCAACGTCATCCCGAATAATGACGCGGCCACCGGCAGCCGCCATCACCAGCGATGTCTTATTCTTGTTCCCAGGCTGCGGAAACAATGCGGCCCCGATGACAGGTCCCCACCCACTCGGCGGAGCGGTCCAGTCTGTAGATGTACTCCACAGCAGCGCTCCATCTGTGTGCCGGCGACCTTCTGCAACAAAGTTGCCACCTGCCGTCGTCTTGACTGGGATGACAACCGTTCCGGACCTAGAAATCATCGGGCCAGTGTAGTGAACCAAAAGGTTGCTGCCAGAGTACTGCGGTGCTTTATCAATCGGCGTTTGCCACACAATTCTCTGTAACGGCTGAAGACTTACCTTTGAAATGGCGGTGTGCTGTGGGTTTCCTCCGTACTGGTGCCATCCCGAAAACGATGTTGCATTTACGGAACGTGTATCACCAGCAGCTAAGGCGGATAGCGCCGCCAGTACGAGGAGAATGTTCATGGTGTCTATTAACACAACTTTAGTAAGTGATGCAAATTGTAGCGATGTTCACCATGATAGGAACCTGCTTCCGCCAAGATCACGGATTGGAACATCCATTAAATAAGCAACGTACTATCGGCTATGCCAATTCCTGACAGTCACTACGATGCCGCCATCTCCGCAGAAAAACGTGGCGACTTTGCCACAGCCGA
>JBJTQN010000352.1:0-8461 GCA_046075665.1 Armatimonadota bacterium
TTTCAGCATTGATGGTGACGATAATCTTGAAGATTTCCTGAACAAGCAAGGGAGCAAGACCAAGGGATGGTTCATCAAGCATCAACAACTTTGGCCGGCTAAGAAGTGATCGCCCTATAGCAAGCATTTGTTGCTCACCACCGGAGAGAGTCCCTGCACTTTGGGACAGACGTTCACGCAACCTCGGGAAGTAGTTCAGGGCTCGTTCGTAGTCGTCCGCAATCCCTTGCTTGTCATTTCGTAAATAGGCACCAAGCTCAAGATTTTCCTTCACCGTCATGTTCGCAAAGATACGTCGTCCTTCAGGACAGTGAATCAATCCCCGGCTGACAATAGATGCTATCGACAGGCGGTTAATGTCTTCACCTAGAAACTGAACACGACCGGCTTTCGCCCTGACCATACCTGAAGCTGCACGCAAAAGCGTGCTCTTACCGGCACCATTTGCGCCTATCAGGGTCACTATCTCTCCTTGGTTTACAGTGACATCCACACCCCGTAATGCCTGTATGGCACCGTAAGAAACATCGAGGTTTTCGAGGTGAAGTGCTACGCTCATTCCGCATCCTCCGATGTCGTTCCAAGATAAGCCTCGATGACCTTTGGGTTTGCCTGTATCTCTGCTGGCGTTCCGTAGGCGATGGGTTGACCGTAGACGAGGACTGTAATCTTCTCACAAACCTGCATGACGACATTCATGTCATGTTCAATGAGCAAAATCGTTACACCAAACTCGTCACGAAGCCGCCGTATCAAGTGCATTAAGTCCGCAGATTCCTGCGGATTCATGCCCGCAGCAGGCTCATCGAGGAGAAGGAGTTTCGGGCGTGTTGCGAGTGCACGGGCTATCTCAAGACGACGCTGACGCCCATACGGCAAGCTGTTCGATTGCTCCTTAGCGACATCCGAGAGGTCAAGAAGGTCCAGCAATCTCTCCGCTTCCTGCGTTGTCGACTTTTCACGCTGTTCCCACTTAGGCGTACGCAGAAACGCATGCACCAACCCGGGATCATCACTTACAGACAATGCCGTACGAACATTGTCTATCACTGAAAGGTCGCCAAACAGGCGGATGTTTTGGAAGGTGCGGCCGATTCCAGCACGGGAGATCTTGTACGGCTTCCAACCGGCAATGCTCGTACCATTAAAACGAATATCGCCCTCTGTTGGCGCATAAACACCAGTTAGCAAGTTGAAGACGGTTGTCTTGCCGGCTCCATTAGGACCGATACGCCCACAAAGCGTCCCTTCCTCGATAGCAACGTTGACATCGTTTACAGCAGTCAGACCCCCGAAACGCTTTACAACCTTGGTGAGTTCTAGTAGAGCCATGCAACCGTCCTACAGGGAAAAATCCCCAATTCCGGGCCGGATTTTACCATGCATCGACATCTCAATCGCTAAATCACCGGGATGAACACAGCGATATAATCCGACAACATTAAACGTGTAGGGCTGATGGCTCTAGACCGAGATTCATGAGAGCAGGTCAAAATATGAGTTTGGTTCAATGGCGTCCGTGGTCGGATGCATCATTCGAGGACGCACGCGATCAGGACAAACCCGTCCTCCTGTCTATCGTGGCAAAGTGGTGCCAGTTCTGTGTGCAACTTGATAGTGATGTCTATGCAAACGAAGCAATTGCCTCGTACATCAATGACAACTACATCCCTGTTCGCGTTGACTCCGATGTTCGGCCAGAGATAAATGCGCGTTATACCCAAGGCGGGTGGCCATCGACCTGTATCCTCACGGGTGAAGGTGACCTTCTTTGGGGGGGGAACGCGCTGCCCCGCGAACACATGGCTCAGCTGCTCCCTCAGGTATTGGGGCAGTACCGGGGTGACAAGAATGCACTCAACGCTCACATCACACAGCTTCGCCTGCAAGTACGGCAACAAAACACGCCACCGGCCTTTGACCCAAGCGCGCCCCTTCAACCCCAACTTCCATTGCACATCCTGATGGCATCGAAATTCGAGTTCGACTTTGCGTTTGGGGGCTTTGGCCACTCCGGGCAAAAATTTCCCCATGTCGATGTCCTCGATTTGGTAGCGGACGCGCTTGTTCGTTCCTACCGTGAAAGTGCAGGTGATCCTGACCTACGCTTTATGCTGGACCGTACGCTCATGTCGCTCACGCGTGGTGAACTCCACGATGGTGTCAATCATGGCTTCTTCCGCTATTGTCAGACCGCTGATTGGCGTAATCCGATGATTGAGAAGCTACTCGATGATAACGCTAGCATTGCTCGCGCAGCCGCGCGTGTCTATCAGGCGACGGGGGATAGCGCGTGGCTTGATGTTGCCACAGACACACTTGGATATCTGGACACCCAGCTTACGATTGATGGCGCAGGTTACGGTTGTAGCCAGTTTGCCGATGGCGAGTACTATTCACAGCCGGAAGAAGAGCGACGCGAGTGGAACGCACCGGCAATCGATGAAACATTCGTTTCCGGCGCCAACGCACAAGCAGCACGTGCATGGTTTTCATATTGGCAGGCGACTGGTGATGCCGCGGCGCTTGATAAAGCCGTTGCCATCATGGACCGCGTTGCGAACCTCGTCGCGGAAGATGGTTGCCCGCGTCATTCTGAAGTAGATGGTTCGTCAGAAGGTCTGTTGGTAGATGCAGCGCGCATTTTGGCTGCCGCCGTAGATCTTTATGAAGCCGGTGTTGGTGATAAGTGGCTGATGCTGGCTGAGTTGGTCGCAGTTTGGATGCAGAATCGCCTTACAGACCGCGCTGGCGGAGCCTTCCATGACCATCCGATTCGTGAGGATGCTCTCGGGCATCTGAAGTTCGGTACCAAGGATCTGCCAGATAACATGATTGCTGCAGATGCTTTCCTTAGACTCTTCCTTGCAACGGGTGAGGAAGAATACCGCACCACGGGTACGCAGAACATCACGGCTCTCCAAGTTGCTGCACCACAAATGGGCTTCCTTGCTGCCGGACTTGCTCTTGCAAGTATCAGAGCCCTTGCGATGCCTATCATCGTTCACATCGTTGGTTCTCCGGATGACAAACGAACGAAGGATCTTGTAGCTGCAGCTCACCGACCTGCAAGGCTTGAGCGTTTTGTTCAGGTCCTTGATCCGAACAATGAGGCCGACCGTGAGCATATCGAAAATCTCGAGTACGAAGTGACAGACATTCCAACGGCATATCCACGGATTGGTGAAAATCCGTTGGCGCCGACGATTGATGCAGAGACACTTCGTGAGACAGTTGATCAAGCATCAATCGCATAACAAAACCGAACACAACTGGCGGGATTTGGTCTACGAATTTGTGGACCAAATCCCGCCGGCTTCGGTTTGTACCTATGGTGAGATTGCTGAATATCTGGGGCTGACTCCCAGAATGGTTGGTTCCGCGATGCGTAACTGCCCCACGGACCTTCCCTGGCATCGTGTTGTCGCAAGCGGTGGCCGAATAGCGATAGCACAACGTTCCCCGGAACTAGCGCAGTTACAGCTTCAAAGGCTGACAGATGAAGGCGTGATCATCAAAAATCTAAGGGTGATTATGCCGGAGTGAGTTTGAAATGAGCCGAGAACGAATGGTTATGTTTACTCTTAAGAGCGCGGATGACCTCGCGAAAATGCGCGAAGCTGGTAAAGCGGTAGCTGCAGCGCTGAAAGGGATGAAAGATGCCGCGCAACCAGGTGTTAGTACGCTTGACTTGGATGAGATTGCCGGTGAGATTCTCGCAGGCTTTGGAGCTGTTTCTGCGCTGAAAAACTATCAGCCACCGTTCTCAGACATCAAGTACCTGCACAACAGCTGCATCTCCATCAATAATGAAGTCCTTCATGGTGTGCCAAAAGCTGATCGGATTATCCGTGATGGCGATGTCGTAAAGCTTGACATTGCGGCAACATTTGATGGCTGGTGCGCAGACTCTGCAATCACTACCATTGTTGGTACTCCGAAGACTCCTAAGGCTGAAAAACTAGTCTCGGTTACCCGCGCGTCGCTCTACAATGCAATCCGTAAGGCCATCGTAGGGAACACAATGGGTGATGTTTCGCATGCCATACAGTCCCATGTTGAAAAAAATGGCTTTGGTGTCGTTCGCGATCTGGTTGGACATGGTATCGGTCAAACTCCTCATGAAGAAGGATTGGATGTCCCTTGCTATGGGCGTCCTAAGCTCGGACCAAAGCTTGTTATTGGAATGACATTTTGCATTGAACCAATGGTCACGACAGGGCGTGGAACGGTGGCGCATACAGGGGATGACCCGTGGACAATCATATCGGCCGACCGGACATTAGGAGCGCATTTCGAGCATACCGTTGCAATCCTCGAAGATGGACCGGTAATCCTAACCGCGGCTGAGAGACCAGACGATGCATCACTGGCTAAGGACGCATAAATAGTCATCAGGACTACAACTGGCCGATTTGTATGAGCTGCTTAAGCTGCTGACGACGTTCCACAATCGCCAGCCTGTCTGCTGGCGATTTTCCACGTAATGCGAGGTAGTTCGTTGATAGCCGTGTCGAAGCCAATGTGGTGTTTTCGTGTCGCATGAGAAAATCCCAATACAGGGTCGTAAATGGACAGGCATCATCACCAGCAAATGACTTTGGTGAGTAAACACAGCCTTTGCAGTAATCACTCATCCGGTTAATGTATGCACCGCTCGCTGCGTACGGTTTACTTGCCGTGAGTCCGTTGTCAGCCGCTTGACTCATTCCGATCACGTTAGGAGTCACAACCCAGTCGTACGCATCAAGAAAAGCCGACCAAAACCAATCACGAATTTCGGTGGGCCTTACACCAAGGAGGAGAGCAAAGTTGCCTTGGACCATTAAGCGGATGATGTGATGTGCATATCCAGTACGAAGCGTGTCAGTTATGGTTGTCCGCAAACAACGCATCGATGTTTGTCCATTCCAATAAAACTCGGGGAGTGGCTCGTTGGCATTCAAAGCGTTTTGCTCATCCCAGGCAAAGCTTCCGAGAAAGTCATAGAGATGGAACATATACTCTCGCCAGCCTAGTATCTGACGTACGAATGCCTCCACAGATGCCAGCGGAGCCTTTCCATTTGTGTAGGCCAGGAGCGCCGCGTCTATACACTCAGCCGGCGAAAGCAATGACAGATTTAGTGAGGGAGACAGTAGGCTATGAAAGCCGAACATGTCACCTGCTGACATCGCATCCTCATATCGACCAAAGTCAGAGAGTGCTTCATCTACAAAC
Organism: Armatimonadota bacterium; assembly: GCA_046075665.1. Lineage (GTDB taxonomy): Bacteria > Armatimonadota > Armatimonadia > Armatimonadales > Armatimonadaceae > CAIRTT01. The sequence continues at coordinate 5,221 of JBJTQN010000352.1, forward strand.
CATGATAATCGCACAAGGGCATCATCCCGGGTCACAGGCTCGTTAAATCCCGTCAAATCTCCCGTCAGATTTGGCATGTTGGAAACGGTTTCACAGACGCTTAGTGTGATGCAATCCGGCGGAAAGTCGGGTTGAAGGATTGCCTGATGACTTTTAGGGAATGGCTTACGGTTTTCCTTGTCGAAGTTCCAGATGCCATCAGTAGGCTTTTCGCCATCCATTAGGTACCCGGTTTGCTGCCGCATGAGGCGATAGTACTGTTCAAGGCGGGGTTGTGTTCGGGATGACATCCAATGAGCAAAATCATCCTTGGTCATAAACCAGTAAGGATCTATTTTGAAGGTAACGCCTGCATCTTTTAGGAGGGAACGTATTCCGTGCTCTCTAGGTTCAACACATATGATGGGCGTGTCGTACACCCGGATGCAATCGAGTAGCGATGCATTAATCTTGTAATCTACTTTGTAGCCAAGTTCAATCAGCCTGTCCCGGAAATGGCGCATCGCGCTCCATACAAGGGCTATTTTCTTTCGGTGATAGGGCTTCCGTTTTACAAATGCCCAGTCTTCAACCATCAGGATTGTGTCCTGATTATGATCTGTCTCCAGCGTGGCGATGTAATCCAGCGAGAGTTGATCGCCGAGAATCAGGACTGTTTTTGCCATTGGTGCTTCTTTGTAAATCGTAACCGCCAGACCATCAGCATGGCTTCAAGGACGATTTTTTTGCTCATCTTTGACACACCATCCACGCGGTCTGAGAAGATGATAGGAACCTCGTGAATCTGAAGTCCGAGACAGGCAGTGCGGTATGTCATTTCGACTTGGAAGGAATATCCATTCGAACGAATCGTCGAGAGATTGACGAGTCGAAGGGTCTCTGCCTTCCACGCCTTGAATCCGCCCGTAACATCTCTGATTGGTATCCCAAGAATCGTTCGCGCATAAAGGCTGCCTCCCCGGGAGAGCAACTGACGGCCCACACCCCAGTTGACAGTACCGCCATCTGGGACATAGCGACTACCTAAAACTAAATCTGCAGTTGTGAGCGCTTCCACGAGACGTGGTACATCAGAGGGGTTATGACTGAGGTCGCCATCCATTTGGACTAACACATCGTATTTCTTCGCAAGACCCCACTGAAAACCGGCAACGTACGCGCGGCCGAGTCCATCTTTTTCTTTGCGGTGAAGCACATGGACAGCGGCATCGTTGAGAGCAAGCTTGTCTGCCAAGTCTCCCGTTCCGTCCGGTGATGTGTCATCAACAATCAGTAAATGCGCCGAGGGCGCTTCCCTTCGTACGCGTTCTACGATGACGGGGAGGTTTGCCACCTCATTGTATGTGGGAATGACAATTAGGACAGACACGCGCACAGCGTATCACTTCGCTTAGGGATGTCGATGGTACGATATGGGAGTATGTCGATGCGAATATCCGGTGCATTTTCAAGTAGCCGGCCAACGGTAAGTTTTGAGTTTTTCCCACCGAAAACGGATGAAGGTGAAACACTGCTTTGGCAAGCAATCAAGCGTCTCCAAGATCTCAGGCCTGACTTTGTTTCGATAACACGAACAGGTGAGGGGACCTCGGCAACATTGCGCCTGACAACGCGTATTCAGAGTGAGCTCGGGATACGTTCTATGTCTCACTTGACATGTGTTCATCATACAGAAGATGAAATGGCATCTCACCTCGATACCCTATGGAATGAGGGCATTGAAAATGTTCTTGCGCTGCGAGGAGATCAGGATCCGGGGCATGCAACTGGTTCAAACGGGAAATTTCAGTACGCTACCGACCTTGTCAGATTTGCTGCTGAAAGACATCCGTTTTGTATCGGTGTTGCCGGTTATCCAGAGGGGCATCCACAATGTCTCAACCTGACACGCGATATTGAACACCTAAAGTCCAAGCTTGATGCTGGCGCATCGTTTATCATCACCCAACTCTTTTTCGACAACGATGATCTTTTCCGCTGGCGAGAGATGCTTCAGAAGCATGGCATTGATGTACCAATCGTCGCAGGGATAATGCCGATAACCAATGTGTCACAGATCAAGCGTTTTGTGACACGGTGCGGTGCGAAGATTGCCCATCCTCTGCTGGTAAGCCTTGAGGCTGCGGAAGCGAATCCAGACGATGTCGTGAGGATCGGACAGGAGCATGCGCTGACTCAAGTTCAAGGACTGGTGGCGGGTGGAATCTCCGGCCTACACTTTTACACGCTAAACAAGAGCAAGGCAACCGCAGATGTCGTTCGTTCATGGAATGCATCGAAGGGATAGTCGATTTGCATTCCGAATTCTCCGGTTCGATGAGCAGGCTTAGCCAAACCGCCCGTTGATGTAGTCATCGGTTTGTTGTTTTTCCGGAATGCTGAAGACGTGTTCGGATGGGCCGTACTCCACCAAGTCGCCTCTCAGGATGAAACCGGTCATGTCCGAAATACGCTTAGCCTGTTGAAGGTTGTGCGTGACAATCACGACGGTGTACTCAGTCTTTAGGCGTGCGATTAGTTCTTCAATACGATGCGTGCTGTTAGGATCGAGCGCGCTACATGGCTCATCCATTAGGAGTACTTGCGGTGAAACCGACAATGTTCTGGCGATACAAAGCCGCTGCTGCTGGCCGCCGGAAAGTGCCATCGCCGATGACTTGAGCTTGTCCTTGACTTCATCCCAAAGTGCGGCCATTTCTCAACCAGGGCATCCAAGTCACGACCGCGCGCGATTCCATGCGTTCTAGGGCCAAAAGCTATATTGTCGTAGATTGACATCGGAAAAGGCACGGGCTTTTGAAAGACCATTCCAATCGTGCGACGTAATGCTTCAACGGACACCGACTTTTACCGGATGTTCTGTTGATCGAACTGGATGGAGCCGGTCATGTTTGCACCGTCAATACGATCATTCATCCGGTTCAGGCACCGTAGAAATGTTGACTTATCGCATCCGGAAGGTCCGATAAGTGCGGTTACCGCATTCTTAGGTATCTCCATATTGATATCAAAGAGCGCTTGATTAGAGCCGTACCAAAAGGAAACGTTGTTTACAGAAATGCATGTGGCAGAGTGCATTGGATAACTATTTCTTACCAGAGCGGGTGATGAGTCGTGCAACGATACTGAGCAAAAGAATCATCAGAATCAATGTCAGTGCAGTTGACCATGCAATTGAGTTCTGGACTGGGTCCGCAGATGTTGCATACTTGTAAAGACGAAGTGGGAGTGCGTCAATGGG
>JBJTQN010000353.1:0-3439 GCA_046075665.1 Armatimonadota bacterium
GGCACTCCTGCGGCCATCGCCTCGAGCGCGACAATCCCAAATGGCTCATAAAGGCTTGGATAAACCGCGACATCTGCGACGGCATAGAGACCATCCCGGTCTTCATCCGAGATACGGCCAGTGAAATAAACACTGTCCCAGATACCGAGTGCGCGGGCGCGTTCCTCGAGATGCGTGCGTTCGCCACCACCTGAAATGACGAGTTTAATAGGCAGACTCGGATGTAATTTACCAACGGCTTCAACCAACAGGTGAGCCCCCTTTTCACCCACCATCCGGCCAATGAAGAAGACAATCTTTTCATTCTGACCAGCGAACCGTTGTCGAAAGGCGGCGCGCTCATCAGGCGTAAAGTGCGCACCAATTTTGCTTGCATCCACGCCGTTTGGAATAACCGTAATTTTATGCCAGTGCGCACCGAGGTGTTGCACGATTTCCTGTCGCATGGCTTCGGAGCAAACAACAACCGAATCGGAGCGCTGAATGAGCTCGCACTCCCAGCTATGGATTTGGTGCTGCGTGTCCGTATGAATACCATGGATGCGGCCAGTTTCGGTCGCATAATTGTGGTCACCAAGCGGATGCCAAAGTCATCCTTTAACCGTAATCCAACAAACATCGTCAACCAGTCATGTACATGCAGAATTACATCGTCACCGTTTGCCCGTGCTTTGCGAATAACCTCTGCAGCTGGAGCGTACATCGAATCGTTGAGCCGATGAATCCAATCAAAGAAGTCATGCGTTTCTACATGAACAAGCACACGGTGTATGGTCAGGTTTGAGTCGATTACCTCGTGGGATGCCCCACCTGCATCGCCTGCAGTGATGACATCCACGGTGCAGCCTTGTGCTGCTACTGCTGGCGCCAGACCTTCGAGGGCTGCTGCGATGCCACCCACGCGCTTAGGCGGAAACTCCCAGGACAACATAACGACACGCACGTGCAGATTCCTCCGATGCGTATTACCGTAAACACAGGAAGAAATCCTTCAGGAGTGGCGGATTAGATGGCTAGTAATCAGTGGATAATCAATGCAATTTTACTGTTACCCACACTGTAGGTGGGGATAATGACCCCGTCTGGATCTATTAGCGCCCTGTCATCAACATGAATGGGATTTTGAGGAGCATCACCGCACCGGCTACACCTGCGGCGATGACCACCCACAGCATCATGGCAACAAGCCCGATGATACGTACGGGTGCCGGATAGGCGTGACGAGTCTGCGGAGCGATGGAAGAAGTTGTTAAGACGGCTTGCACGAAATGTATTCTGGCAAGCTGCCAATAATCATTTAGGGCACACGCACAAAAATACAGATGATAAGTGCTGTTGCACCTTTTGTGCCACATCTGTAGGATGAAAACAAATGTTCCAGTTTTTCCGGGAAGATATTCAGACCATCATCAATAAGGATCCGGCTGCGAGAGGCCTTCTTGATGTGATGACCTACCCGGGGCTTTGGGCAATGGTTTCGCATCGCTTTGCGCATGCCTGCTGGCAACGACGGGCTCGCTTTCTTGCCCGCATTGTCGCTGCAATCTCGAGATCAACAACAGGCATCGAGATTCACCCCGCAGCAACAATCGGTCGACGATTCTTCATCGACCACGGAATGGGTGTCGTCATCGGGGAAACAGCCATCATCGGCGATGACTGCGTCTTGTATCACAACGTCACACTAGGAGGAACATCTCTTGAGAAGACTAAGCGCCACCCGACGCTAGGAAATCATGTCCTCGTTGGAATGGGTGCAAAGATTCTAGGAGCCGTAACAATCGGGGATGGCGCACGTATTGGTGCCAATGCCGTCGTCACAAAGGATGTACCGGCTTGTGCAACCGCTGTTGGTATCCCAGCGCGTGTTGTACGTATTGGAGCGGCGACGCAACAGCCACAGGTTGAGGTCATGGATGCACGGACTAACGCGGTAGACCCGAATGACGAAACAATCATGGAGCTTAAAGCTGAAATCGCTGAACTGAAGCTCTTGGTCAAACACCTTCATCACGACCACCACCGAACCGAGATGTCATTAAAGTGAACATCCCCTTCTTCGGCCGACATCCAGCCATTCCACTCGCTAGTAGCGTTGTCCTGTTATCGGGGGGAATTGGTATCGCAGGCTTTACGACGCATTTGCCGAATACACGAATCGCTGCTGGTGTAGCCATCGCGGGCATCGATGTCGGCGGTATGACCCGTGAGGAAGCAACAATAGCACTGCAGGATACATTAGCACGGCAGGATCAGGCAGAGATTGTCCTTAGGCATCCAACAAAGCCGGATACCTGGCGGAGGACATTGGGGATGCTTGGTGCTGATAGCGATGTCGGTGTAGCGATTGATAAGGCATTTGCGGTCGGCGATGCAGAATCCATTGGGCAACGTATAATCAGCGGCGACAAACCACGCGGTGTGGCCATTTCCATTCCGATATCGGTCCCAGAGGAGGCATCGAAGGCATGGCTCCGCCAAATCGCACATCAATTGAACCGTCTTCCAACGGATGCTCACGCATTTGCTAAAAAAGGGGTTGGCCTGACCATCGACCGACCGCACAAGAGTGGTATCCGGGTGGATATGGATGCAACTTGGAATGATGTCTTATTGAATGGCGATGGCCTCTTTGACGGATCAGAAGCAACTGTTGTCCTCAAGACTATAGAGCCCAAAATCACGAACCGAGATTTGTCTCCTCTTGGTACCTTGTGGTCAGCGTACTTTACAAACTACGCATCGAGTAGCGCAAACCGAAAATCCAATCTGGCACTCGCAGCATCCAAGCTCGATGGCCACCTCCTCCAGCCGGGTGAAGTATTTAGCTACAACAACCGTGTTGGTCCGCGAACAGAGTCTCGTGGCTGGAAAACGGCACATCAGTTTCAGGACGGACAAATAGTAGATGGCGTAGGTGGAGGCGTTTGTCAGTCATCAAGTACGCTTTACAACGCCGTTCTTATGGGTGGACTCAGGATTGTCGAGCGGCATAACCACTCGTTGCCGGTTGCGTATTTAAGCCCGGCTCGAGATGCCAGCGTATCCTACGGACACTTAGACTTTAAGTTTGCGAATAATACGGATGGTCCCCTTTACATAACGGCCGAAGCAGATGGTAAGAAGTTCCATATCCGTTTGTACGGTTCTTTGGCATCCCGTGTACCAAAGGTAAATATTGAAACTACCGAACCAATCCATTTACCGAATGGCGCGTACAAAGTTGCCGCAAAAAGAACGATTCAACATCCGGATGGACGCATCGAGACCGAAGATCTTGGCTGGGATACATACGGTAAACCGAAAATCGCTAGTCTCCCAAAACCCGCATCGGCTCAGCGTCCGACTTTGCCAGTCGATCCTGTTTTACCATCACGCCCTTAGCATAGAACTCAGCCGGCAGATGGACTAGTATCTGAATTTCGACAGGAAGATTTGC
>JBJTQN010000354.1:0-4568 GCA_046075665.1 Armatimonadota bacterium
GCAGCATACTTACCATACGATGCTCCATGGAAAGGATGTTCTGGAGACTACACTGTGACAGTATCCAATGCATCGGACATTTCCCATGAGCATACAAATGGCCTCCCGCACCTCACTGCAGATATCGCTGCGTTATCAAGAATGTGGTTTGGTTGCAGGAACGCTTCCGCACTCGCGATGACGGCAAACCTGCAAGCCCCGGACGAGCTGCTGGACAAGCTGGATGCGGCATTGTGCTTGCCATCCCCGATGTTTGATTGGAGCTTCTAAGCGCTTTCCGACGTCATTGTTCTGGAAGAGGCTGCCGCAAAAGAGCCTCCAGCCGTTTCTGAACATCGTTTAAATTATGGGTGATGCTGACATCATCGGGCTTTTCTTGTAATCGGATGCCAGCACTGTCCAGTTCACTTAACAACCCCGTGAGCTGTGCGTGACGCCTAAACAACTTGGATGACACGCTAGCTTCTTTGGACGCCTGCATTGCCCGTGCTAGCGAATACAATGCCGCAGGAAACTGAGGCGCCATGCGTACCGCCTGCTTGAGGGGTTCAATAGCATGCGTTGCTGCACCGAGGCGTAGCTCACACTCACCTAAGAAGTAGTACGGTAGAAAGCGCTCCGGCTCTTCAAGACTGGCACTGTTGGCGATGATTGCCTCGAGATCTGTCTTTATGTTCTCTAAACCGGCTGCTGGGGTGGCAAGATTCAAGGATGCTCCCGCAAGGTATAGCTTCGCACGCGTGACGTGGCCTTCTGCAGCACCTCTGTTCTGACGCTTTACTACAGGAAGGCAGACAATACGGACTTCTGTAAAGCGCTGCTGCGGTACAAGCGTCATCGCCAACAAAAGCCGGTATGTGTCCCTGTCTTCCAGGGCGATGGCGGATTTGAGAGACTCGGATGCTTCGCTCACCCGGCGGAGCAGCATCAATGCATCCGCACGCGCGCGAAATGCATCCGAGTCCTTTCCAGTGGATTTTATGAGTTCGTCCACAAGGGATAGTCCGCTTTGCGGATCTCCCAATTCTGCCAAGCGCCGCGCCTTTGCCGCGCGTAGCTTAACTGAGTCGGGCAACACCTTGAGATAGGTTTCTATCTGTGCCAAGGCCACTTCCGGATTCTCAATCGCATCGACATAAGCAAACCAAATAGCTTCATCACCCGGTGAGGCATCTGCTGCCTTTTTTAGTAGATCTTCTCCACGCGGGTCTTTGTTTGCAACTTCCATCACACCAAGGCGTACCCGTGCCTTTACATCATCTGGATGTTCGGGAACGTATTGTTCCAACGCATTCTCTGTTGCGCTGTGCAGCCACGCTACGTGCCTAGCTTCATTGACCTTTATTACGATTAGGGCCAGAGCCGCGATTGCCGCAACACCAACACTGAGCGTGAGGCGCTTTGGTTGAACGGGCATCAGCGTGGTTCCTCAATCGTTAAGTAGCGGTTTACCTCAGTGACTGTGACCTGCTGAGATTTTCCACTGGGCCAGCGGATGTAAAGCTTAGGATTTCCTTCGCGCGCTCCAAGTCCAAAGTGAACGCGTGGGTCGCTGGATGAGAGGTAGCTGCCATCCGCATGACAATGTCGGACCAGCTTGTCGTTCCCCACAGATAGTGTGATTACAGCACCATACGCATCACGGGCGGATGCATGACCAACCAGTCGAACTCCGAGCCATCGCGAAAGCACTCTAGTCCGGTTATGCAACAAAGCCGGTTCGCCGGCACTGTCAACTGCAATGGCATCGACATAACCATCGTTGTCGTAGTCTCCGGTGGCCAGCCCTCGCCCGACAATTGGTTTGTCAAGTTCCGGTGTATGGATACGATTGAAGGCAGTTCCACCAACATTTTTGAGCAACGCTAGCGGTTGACGGTATGACTCTCCAGAGCCGGTATCAGCAATGTTATCGGCGGTGTGACCGTTTGCTACTATGATGTCCAACCAGCCATCATTGTCAAAATCGAGCCATTTGGTTCCAAAGGAAACGTAGGCGTTTAGCTCTGTCCCCAACCCCATACTTGTGGCTTTGTCTGTGTAAAAGCCGTTGCCATCACTAATGTAGATCGGCTTCGTTTCCGTAGAGAATGTCATCATCGAAAGGTCAAGATAACCGTCGTTATTGACATCCCCCCAGTCGAGTCCCATACCCGCATGAGGTACTCCAACACTGGAAAAGGCTATCCCTGCCTGCTGCCCAAAAGGCTTGAACGTCGAACCGGTATTGGTAAAGAGCTCACCAGGTACCTCATCATTAGCAATCGCCAGCTGCGGGTACCGTCCGTTCATCGTCGGAGGAGCAAAAGCTGCCCCAAGTGTCTTTCCTTGCGGAAGGTCTGCATTCCACGTGGATGTAACATCCGCAAAGTGACCATTGCCAAGGTTTTTATAGAGATGTCCTGATATGCCATCATATGCGCCAGGTGGGCAGCTGGTCATCGCCTTTCCGCGCTTACATGCTTGGATACTGGTTGTATCAAATCGGATGTAATTCCCAACATAGAGGTCCAATTTGCCATCCGAATCGATGTCAGCAAACGTTACCGCGGTTCCAAATGGCTGACTGGGAATTCCGGATTGCCGTGTGACATCAACAATGCTCTTCCCATCCACATTTCGCAGAAGGTGACCGGTGTTATAACCTGACAGGTAAATGTCGGGGTAGCCATCGTTATTTATGTCACCGACCCCGCAACCCAGATGTTTACCAACAACATCAGCTATTCCGCATTTCACGCTGATATCGGTGAAGTGCCCATGGCCATCTCCCGTATACAGCGCGGTTTTGTCTCCTACAAGAAGAATGTCGAGCGCGCCATCCTGATTGAAGTCGAGAAATGCAGCACCATTTCCGATTGTCTCCATGATGGTGAGAGGCGTCTTGTCTCCAGGTTGTTCCCAGACATAAGAAAGCCCGGCTTGGCGGGTCACATTCTCAAAGGGCTGTGAACCAGACAGCGGGGCAGGCTTGGTGTTTGAAGAACACCCGAAGGTAAGCGTTGAAGCGATAAGCGCGACGGCCACCATCGGTCCCGCCTCACAACTTCTCAACATTTTCTTAACATTGCAGCTGTGAGGCGTGACCATGTGATTAGTCCTCGTCCTCTTCTTCGCGTTTCGGCTTCACGCCATCTTCGCGCATCTTCTCAATCCACTTGGGGTCATCCATGCGCATCGCGGGTCGCTCACCTCGGCGCTTCTTAAACTCAGGATCATCCGGATCCATTGTGTCCGCGGGTTTAAAGACCCGAGGATCACTCGGCACATGTGTGTACGGAGCAAAGTTTGGCTTGTCGGTAAACATGTCACTCAGGTCCGTTGTCACGGCATCGAACAGGTTGTTCGGACCAAGTCCAAAGATCCGATAGATGGTTTTGTGGATGCTCATGATGCTGGTGTGGACATGGCTGACGTAACCTGGCTTGATCCAGGGTCCAAGACCAAGAACAAATGAGCGCTGGCGATCAACGTGGTCGCCATCTCCGCCAGAGTCATCCTGCGTCACAAACACAACCATCTTCTTCCACTCAGGCTGCTTTGAAAGGAACTCCAGAATGCGGCCCAGCGCGAGATCGTTGTCTGCCATATAGCTGGATGTATATGGATATCCGCGGCTTGCGTTGGCTCCCGCACCGTGGTCGTTACAGATAGCGATGTTCATGAACCGCGGTAGCGTTCCCTTATGCGTCTTGCGGTACTTGGTCACATCATCCATAAACCAGTCTGCACGGGCGATGTCCGGGATGTTGTTGTTGTACGCCGGGAATTCAAAACAGGTGTTGTCGAAGAGAATCTTCGGCATCGGGAAGTTAATGAGCATATTGGCTCCAGTCTTGGAATCTGGTGCGCCTTCATCGTTGTGTGGGAGCTCATACCCTTCGCCGTAGTTACGGAAGGTTATCCCTCCGCGCCCGAGGTGCTCCCACAGCGAGCCGTTCTCGAGGTAGTCCTCAGGAATCTGCGACCCATTTGACCCAAAGGATGTCATCCGACCACGGGCAGATTCGCTTAGCGCAAATCCCCAGCCAGAGTAGTAGACGCGCGTTGTCCAGATGCTTGGGTAGACGCCAACGAGCCAGCGATGGCCATCCCCGGATGCCTCAGGCTCCATGTAGAAGTTGTCACTGACCGCAAACTGGCGGGCGAGCTTGAGGTGGTTTGGCATGATTGGGAGACGCTCTGTCTTTCCCTTTTCACGAATCCACCCCTTTTCACCAAACTCTGCGTAGTCAGGATCACCATCCGCGCCTTCGAGCGTGCCAAAGATGCCATCAAAAGTATGATTTTCCTTGGTGATGAAGACAACATATTGGACTTCCTTTGGAATCTCGGGACGCTTCGCGGCAACCGGGAGCAAGCCGTTGTAATCGAGAACCTTACGCGTCATGCCGGCAAGGTCGGCATCCTTAGGCGTCGAAATGACATCCACCATTCCGGGGATGTCACCAAGTCCAAAGCGTTCATCGGTTTTAGGGCGAAGATTTTTATAGCCGCGTGGACCGCGTCCGATGCCCTTTTGCGTCGCGATGAAAAGTTTCTCATCAAATGGTCCGAGTGCAAGCTGG
>JBJTQN010000355.1:0-15873 GCA_046075665.1 Armatimonadota bacterium
GATCAAAGCTGGGGCAACCGTGATCAATGTTCCTGACACGACGGGGTATATGACTCCGGATGAGTATGGCGCATTGTTTGCGATGCTTTTAAACCGCGTGCCAGGTTCCGAGAATGTTGTTTTCTCAGCACACTGCCACAATGACCTTGGCCTGGCAACGGCAAACTCGCTCGCTGCTGTCAGCGCGGGAGCACGTCAGGTCGAGTGCACCGTCAATGGCATCGGTGAGCGCGCGGGAAACACCAGCCTTGAAGAAGTCGTGATGGCGCTAAAGGTCCGCGGGACGCAGTTTGGAGGAGCATACACCAACATCCAGACGACCGAAATCTTCAAGACTAGCCGGCTGGTCTCCAATCGCACGGGTGTGCTGGTGCAGCCAAACAAGGCTATCGTGGGAGCAAATGCATTCGCACACTCGAGTGGCATTCATCAGGATGGTGTCCTCAAAGAGCGCTCAACGTATGAAATTATTGACCCCGCTGATGTCGGAATTTCCGAAAGCAAAATCATCCTCTCACCACGCTCCGGTCGTCACGCACTAAAGCACCGCCTGGAGGTATTGGGACATACCTTTGACGCTGATGATGCATTTGAGAAGGTTTATCAGCGCTTCCTTCTTGTCGCGGATCAAAAAAAGCTCGTCTACGATGAAGACCTTGAAGCAATTGCATCCGATGAAGTCCAAATCATCGGGAGAGCCTACGAGCTGAGCCAGCTGCAGGTGATGTGTGGCGATAAGTCGATACCAACGGCCACTGTAAGCCTGCGTCATGCAAATGGTGGTGTACTGACCGATTCGCATCATGGAAATGGTCCTGTGGATGCCGTTTACCGTGCAGTCAACCGCATCGTAAATGTTCCGAATGAGCTAATTGAAATCAGCCTTCAGAGCGTTACCGAGGGAACAGATGCGCTGGCTAACGTCACCATCCGCGTCCGCAGCGGGGATGACATCTACTCCGGACATGCCGCGCACACGGACATCATCGTCGCGAGTACCAAGGCGTATGTCAACGCATTGAACAAGCTCATCATGGATAAACAGGGCGTGAGTGGTCGTAAGGAGACTGCCGACCTGGATGGCAGCGTTTAGGGTATAAACGACATATGGACCCCAAGCCAAGCCCGCAGGAGGCAACTGAGCACCTCAAGCTCATTCGGCAGACAATAGAGCGGAGCCAGCAACACTCGACTCTATCCGGCATTTCCGGTGTCGCCGCGGGTGTCATCGTGCTGATTGCGGCAGTCGTTGCCGAAGGTGTTGTCGGAGATCCAAGCCAGCCTGGACGGCAAGGCGCATTTGTTGGGCTTTGGTTCACAACCCTTGTGGCAGCGGGGTTGGTCGATTTGTTGATCACGAAAATCCGAGCGATGAAAGTGGGCAAGTCACCCCTTTCAGGACTTGGTCGTAGCTGGCTTCGTGCGGTTGCACCGGGGTTGCTGAGTGGGCTGATTGTCTCACTGATGTACTATCACCAGCCTGAGCGCTTTGGGGATGCGATTTACGGACTGTGGATGCTCAGTTATGCCATGTCTCTGCTCGCGATTGGTCAGCTGTCTGCTCCAGCGGTCAGTGTCCTTGGCTGGAGCTTTCTCGCTGCTGCAGTTTGGACATTGCTTGGTCCACAGGGTGTGCCTGTTGGACCCCGTGGGATGCTGGCTGTGACATTTGGTGGCTTCCATATTGTGTATGGAATCGCACGCGGAATCCGGGATGGATGGTAAGTAAGGCGATGGCGATGGACCAGGCACTTCCCGCTCATCCGCGCAAGGAAAAGACCCAGCGTGTCACGGCAGGGGCTGAGCAAGCCGATGGCGTGACTCGTCCGCTTGACCTCCTTGATGATGTCATTCATCAAAAGGTTCGCCTTGGAATCATGTCATGTCTACTGGCGACATCTGAGGCAGAGTTTGCCTTTCTTAAGTCTGCCTTAATGGTCTCCGATGGCAACCTTAGTACCCATTTGACCGTGCTTGAGGATGCCGGGTACGTGACATCAGCAAAAGTCGCAGCCGCAAAGCGACCCGGAAAGTCACGTTATGCGCTGACATCCGCAGGCCGGCTTGCATTTGCTGCCTATGTTGCAGCTCTTGAAGCACTGGTTCGTCCGGAATAGCCAACAATGACATCCAACAAAACCCACATCGTCTGTTTGGTGCTCGCCGGACACAGTGGGGGTGACCCGGGAACCAGCGCTGGAGGTTACACGGAAGCCGAGACTACGTTTGCGCTTGCATTGGATGTCGTTCGGGCAATGGAAAGACATCAACCTCATATTGAGCCTGTTTTCCTTTCGACGGCAGGACACAAGGGGCCATCAACAAAAGTTGGACTTCTCAAACAGCACTGCAAGGATCATCGGTTTCTCAATATCCCCGCGCCAACGAACAACATTGATCGTATCGATCAAAAACTCCACGCACTTAAAACCATTCAGGCGCTGTACCGTCAAACACATAAGGCGGAATGTGTGCTGCTTGAGATTCATGCGGATGCACGGAAAGGTCCGGATGGCCTTCATGTCCTCTATGGCGATGTTAAGAGCGAAGGGTTGGCTCGTGGCATCGCTGAAGGCAACAGCAAAGTTACATTCCGGGATGACTTGCGCTTGTTGCGCCTTGCACCGATGCCATCGGTGATCGTCGAAGCATTCAACATGAGCTCTCCAAAGGCACTAAAGCTGTTCTTACGGAAGTCACACCGGATGGCATTTGCAAAGCAGATAGCGAAGCGGCTTTGTGACTTCGCAGTTCGATAGGGATTCGGTACCGGGGTGTGCGTGAGTGGTCATCCGCGGTTGTAGCGGTTATACTGCCCGCCAAGACAGTGTTGTCACAAGGAGTCATCATGCATCCAACAAGTAGAGTCCACACCCCAATCATCGATACGCATCTCCACTTGTGGGATATGAAGCAATTCCGTCCACCGTGGCTAAATGAGCCTGCCGAGGCGAAAATCCGCAAGCCCTGTACCCTGGTTGAATATCAGGCTGAGACCAAAGGGCTGAATATTGCTCACGCGGTGTACATGGAAATCGACATCAATGTCGAAAAGCAGACGGAAGAGGCCGATTGGATTTCTGAGCTGTGTCGCTCTGGTAAGACCAAGGTTGTGAAGGCGGTTGTGTCAGGGCGACCGGCGGACCCGATGTTTCGTTCGTACGCACGTCGGTACAAGGATGATGCTGCGATCACAGGCTTTCGCCAGGTCCTGCAAGTTCCAGATGCCAAGCCGGGCCTGTGTCTAACGAAGACGTTTGTGGACAATGTCCGCTACTTGGGCAGTATTGGGAAGACGTTTGATTTCTGTATCCGCCCTGGCGAGCTGCAGGATGCGATGAAATTGGCGCGTCTTTGTCCCGACACCCGATTTGTTCTGGATCACTGTGGAAATGCAGCCGCAAGAAACCCGAACCAGACAGAGTGGGAACACGATATCAGGGAATTTGCAAACATCCCGAATGTCGTCTGCAAGATTTCAGGCATCATCAAGACCGTGAAGCCCCAGTGGGATACCGAGCGCGAGCTCTTCCACATCGTGAGGCATGTCTATCAGTGCTTTGGTCCAGATAGGGTGATGTTTGGTGGTGACTGGCCGGTGTGTAACAAGTCGAAGAGTATGCAGGATTGGGTGGCTACCCTCGACAGAATTCTCGTTGACAAATCACCTGGTGAGTTGGCAAAGTTCTATCACGGGAATGCCGCACGTTTTTATGGCATCCCGTTTCCCCGGTATCCGAATGCAGACTAGCCCGCTGCGTCGTGTGTGACTCTAACCTGCCGACTCGAATGCCATCTTGAGGATATCGATGAGTCCCGATGGGATGTCATATAGCGTTGATAGTTTGACTTTGTACTGGCACATCCCGCCTGCGGGTTGCTGTAACAACCAATCAAAATTACCGAGCTCTTTGCCATGAATACCAAGCTCGATGCGTGTGTTGGTGGCAGGTCCCAGCATCGCGAACTGCTTTTTGCGCCGGAGACTTAAGTATCCCTTCTTTGGCGCAACATCAAAGTGACCACGCGGTGTGATCAGATTCATGATTGCATCGCGGATGGGGCGCAGGGTGGCTTTTGGTCCTGTGTAAATCTCATCGATGACATTGGTTGCAGCATCAGCGGCGATTGTCGGCGCCGTCCAGCCTCCTCGAAAATGGTGCGCGACAGCCTTGGCATCCCCGTGAGAAAACCCAAGTTCAGTTTTCAGGTGGGTAAGCAGTTCGCCGTGCTTTGAAAGTCCGGTTTCCCAAACAGGTGGCAGAGAGTGTCCAGAGATTTCCCGTAGCGGGTCTCGATGTTTGTGAGCTGTGCAGCGTTTGCTTTTTCGATATCGGCCATGAAAGCATTCCACCACTTAATGATTACCTTGGCACGAAACAACTCCGCGAGCATATTAAGGAGAAACGCACCCCGTGCCGTTGCCAGGGTGCGTTTCACAAGGGAGACAAACGCTGCAGAGAGTAACGAATACAGTCCTGCAGTGCATCTATGTTAAGAGCAAAGACGCAGATTGCCACCTGTGAAAAGTACCTGTTGGCCCGGAGGGAGCATCATTTGGCACGGTAAATGCTGACAATCCGAGTCTATTTACCGGGACGATTGTTCACACTCCAAGGTCACGTGTGCATCTTCCCGTATTCTCCGGGCATCCAAGTAGCCGATCGCCGTCAGATCATCCGGCCAGTCGCTCAAAATTACACCGCTCCCACCCGTGCTATGTATGTACTTTCCTGGGGAGTGGTGCATCCCGACATGTGTAACCCGCTCAGGCGTCCCAAAAAAGACAAGATCCCCGGTTTCAAGCGCATCAAACGAAACGGCTTCAAAGCGGGAATCATCCCGCTGGAGGTGGGCATCGCGTAACAGCATCAGCCCACACATCCGGTACATCAGCTGAGTGAGACCTGAGCAATCGATTCCGTAAGCACTGCTTCCACCCCAGAGATAGGGCGTTCCAAAGAGATTCATCGCGAGCTGCGGAGCCCGTGTATGGTCAGCAGGCTGACGCCCTGGGATGTCGGTCAGCTGGACTGTCATCACCCAGCCGGTTTCGCCACCCGGAGATGTGATTTGTGTCCATTGTCCTCGGTTTTCAAGTCGGGTGATACACGATCCGATTGACAGCCGAATCACCAGCGGTGCGCTACGCTCAGGAGCCTGACGGACGCTTGCAAACGGGACGCTGATCATAGCATCCGGGGAAGCCACGCCCTCGGTCAGAAATCTCCGCTCGACGTAGCCTGCGTAGTTGTCATCCCCGACCGCAACACACCAGCGCTCATCGATTATCTCGGAAATCGTCATCTGCTGGCCGAGCACCCGTTGTGAAATACGTTCGCTGTCACGGCTGGTAGTTTTCCCACCATCTACAACGGGGCGGTTGATACGGGCGGGGAGACGTGTCATTAGGATTTCGGCCTACTTCTTCAGGTCACGGAAACGCATCAGAATGATGGTCTTGCTTTCACCTTTTGGAGAGTCCTGAACCTGAACAAGGGCCATGTCCTTGTTTTTCATGTATTGATGTTGCTGATTACGGCCAGTGTTTTCGCGAATACCAAGCGGCTTCCAGCCTTGCTTTACCAGCTCCTGGTCATACCAGGAAATCACCTTGCTGGTTGGTGCATTGCAGTCCAACGCGAGGGCAGCTGAGTTCCCGGCCGGGATAGCAAAGCTCATCGCCTTGAGGCCGGCACGAGCGGCTTTTGACTGCAGCTCATTAATGGATGCATCCGGGTACAGTGGGAGGTCACCGATGACGGACAGGACAGCGGCGCGGTCAAACGGCTTTGCCATTTCCGACTTTACATTTCCTGCAATAACGGTTACAAGCACAATGAGTGCCAAAATGGCGACGGTGAACAACCCACCGCATCCGATGGCAGTCCATGCCCAAGGAGAGAGGGCTTTCTTTGGCTTAGGAGGTGGATTGAACGCTGTGCTCATGGTGAGATTTCCCTTTCTGTATCTATACGTACGCTGTACGTAGACCGATAGATTGATTGTACATTGTAGCCGGAAGTAACGTCGAACCCTCATGCGTATCGCTATCATCAGCCCCTGGAACCCCTGTCCTATTGATTCAGGGAGCCGTCAGCGTGCGGACTTGATCATCCGCGGACTCTCTGAACGCCACGATGTCTTTGTCATTCACGGTCTCCAGCAGCCAACCCATGGAATCCCAGCACTTGATTACAGCCCCCGCTTTGTCTCGCAATTTCTAACCTTCCGGTGGCCGCGGGGCGAAAAACTAAGTGCTTTGCCCCGAAGGTTTTCTCTCGATGTGAGGCCAAGAGATATTCAGCGGATGCATGCTTTCATCCCTAATCTCAGTGGACCTTTAGCAACTTATAAGCCTGATGTCATTCTGGCGCTTGAGGCAGATGGAGCATTGATTGCCGCGCATCAACCAACCGTGAACTCGTACCCAATCGTCGTCGACCAATGGGAGCCATCACGGATAATGGATGCCCGGTTGCTTACACGCCTTCGCTCGATGTTGTTTTGGCGGGCAACCATGCGGTGTGCAAAGGACATTACCGTCGTAACCGCGGCTGAGAGAGCTGCTGCCCGTAATGTTCTTGGGGCGAAGCATACGATCTCTATCATCGGCAATGAGGCCATTCGGGACCCTGAATACACCCGGCGCCCTATTCCACGTTCAATTCTGTTCTGCGGCAATCTGGACTACCCACCGAATCGGGATGGCATTCTCTGGTTTATTCACTCTGTTCTGCCGACAATCCAAAAGGAAATGTCAGGAGTTGAACTCGAGATTGTCGGTCGTGGGGCTCCCCTGGTCCCGAATAACCTCCCCATTGGCGTTACCCAGCACGGCTGGGTGGATGACATTTCGTCGTGTTACAGCAACGCATCTCTCGCCATCAACCCGGTTCGCAGCGGTCACGGGTCACGCGTCAAAAATCAATGCGCTGTTATCCATGGGGTGCCACTGGTGACGTTCCCGGATGGCTGCTTTACATCAACAAACCCTGGTCTACATTACATCAACGACATGACTGATTCTGAGGATGCATTTGCGGACGCTTGTCTGACATTTCTAAGGAATCCGCCCGAACTCGCGTTGCCTGCAAGTGTGACCGCAGCCGAAACTGCCCTCGTAAAGGCTATTGAAAATGCGTTGATGTCCGTCGCAGGAGCAGGCGGGTAATGTCCATCGTCCCCCTTGGAAGACAGCGTGACCCGCTCGCATCCCGAATCTGGACATCCTGGTTCTTGGTTCTGATTGCTGTCGTCACAGGTCTTGCAATTGGTGTGACCGGGCTTGTTGCTTCGAGCGCAGGAACCCGCGCCATCAGCTGGCTCGGAATCGCATCTCTTGGCATCACGGCACTCTGGGTTTCTGTCCTCCGACCACAGTGGCCAACCGTTTTACTCTTGGTGATGGGCTGGATTGGTATCGGGACGCCCGGACTAACGCAGGGTGGCAGCGGCGAGATCAAGGGACTTTACATCGGTGAGGGGCTTGCGCTTCTCTCAATTATTGGGATGATCCGGCCGCTTATACGTGAACGAAGTCAACTGGGAATACCGAAAGCAATCTGGATTCCGATGGCCATCTTCATGGGCATTTCGCTCTGGTCAGTCGGACACAATGCGCTGTTTCCCGACATCAATGTTTTGGCGTACTCAACGTACAAACAGCAGCCGCTGGTGAATGTGGTTGAGCTGGCTTTGCGTCTGATGGCAATAATTGCCCTACCGATTGGCGCAATGCTAGTGCGAAAAGGGCATCGGGACCTGCTCATGAATGCGCTGTTTGCGGGCGGTATCGTGTCGCTGGCTGTCAGTCTCTCCCCACTATCCAGCTATGCGCCGGCTTTCGCGGTGTTTGGCCGCGCGATTGCCGTTGGACTTGCTGTGTATGCTGCGGCATCGGTTCAGTATTCACCTGTCATGCGGGTCTTATCTGGATGCTTTGCACTAATGTGCCTGATCGTCAGTGGAATCGTTGGCGCGGAGTGGGTTTCGGGTTTAGTTGCGGTCACGTTGAGTGCGATTTTCGTTATGTTCCGCATGCGTCGGACACTGTTTTGGTGGATGATTGCGATTGTGGGAATTTTCATGTTTGTACGTGCGGACAGCGTGATTGACCGCATTTATCGTCCTAACTTCTATGCGGGTGGTCGGATGGAGTGGGGGACGAGGACGCTCGGAG
This sequence comes from Armatimonadota bacterium, assembly GCA_046075665.1. Classification (GTDB taxonomy): domain Bacteria; phylum Armatimonadota; class Armatimonadia; order Armatimonadales; family Armatimonadaceae; genus CAIRTT01. Next base: position 8,183 of record JBJTQN010000355.1, read on the forward strand.
ACCGTGCCCCGGGGATGTTTGAAAACGACCGTACCCGTATGCTAATCGCGGCTGTCCGCTACGCCGAGGCATTTCCGCTAGGCGTGGGGCCGGGGAACTATCGGATGGTCAATCAGTACTACGGGCGTAAGGATGTTTGGAATACCACGCAGTTTACAAGTGCTCATGGGACGCTAGCGCAGACACTGTCAGAGACAGGGTGGGCCGGACTCTTGTCGTTGATGACCATGATTGGCGCAATACTGCACCGCCTTTGGCAACGTTCGCGAAAAGACACGGTTGTTACTGGAATTGCTGCAGGCTGCACGGCGATTGCGCTTGCGAGTTTCCTTGGAGACTACTTGTTTCCGACGTATCACAATGGCGGTCTCGCACACTTCGGCGCCACCGTGGTCTTTTGGTTTGCGGCTGGTATAGGCCTTGGACGAGCCGAGGATTGTCAGGCTGAGGTGGATGGGTGATGGTTTTTTCAGAGCCATGCAGAATATCCAGACAGGTTCGAACTCTTGGTCTCGCACACTTCTGCGCCACCGTGGTCTTTTGGCTTGCGGCTGGTATAGGCCTTGGACGAGCTGAAAATGTGCCATTGGAGCATCGCACATAATGCAAGCATCCCGCCCCGTTGTTTCTATCATCATCATCAGTCACAACACGTGTACGCTGACCCTAAAGTGCCTATCGTCGCTCAACCAGTTTGCCAACATTGAGGCGATTGTTGTCGATACTGGCTCTGAAGATGGCACAGCAGAGTCCCTTTCAACGTATGACACGATGCTTATTAGGGAACCTTCAACCACCGGCTATGCCGCCGCCGCACATCTAGGTGTTGCCCGTGCATCCGGAGAAACCCTCATCATTTGCAATGCCGATACGGAGTTTCACCCCGGGAGTATTGAGCGCCTGGAAACGGCATTGAACGATGGCAGAGTCGGGATTGCCGCTCCGCGCCTGTTGAATATGGATGGCTCTCTTCAGCATAGCTGGGCACGTTTTCCGAGCTTCGGGAGTGAGTGGTCCGGGAGTTTGGATCGCAGTGAAGTCAGCCATGCTGAAACCGGGACACACGTTGTCAGCTGGGTTGGAGGTGCGTGTATTGCACTAAAGCGCGCTACATGGGATGCATTAAACGGCTACAATCCAGACATTATGTTTTATGGCGAGGATACAGACTTGTGTTGGCGTGCCAACAAGGCAGGGCTGAGGACAGTCCTGGTTTCTGATGCCATCATCACACACCACGGTGGACAGTCTTCACCTGCGCGCACTCTTCTTTGGCTACGTCAGCATTTACTTCGCGCTAGGCTGCGCGACCTCCGCATGGCCCATGGCCCGCTGGTCGCCATCCCGGCCCAGTGCATCGCAATCGCGCGCTACGCCGTCTGGCTTATGAAAGGCTTTGGAACTCCTGGTGCGCATCGTTCTTGATGCCCGTGCACTGACCCACCCCGGCAATGGTGGGTACAAATCACACACAGTCACCATCTTGGATGGCTTGCAGAAAATCGCCCACACCCATGACATTACTGTCTTGGTTGACCGAAAACCCAGTCGGGAAACAGCAGAGGCTTTTCTTGGGGATGCAACCATAATCGATGTCGGGGCAAGGCGCCTCGTCGCCGACTTCTCTCGCATCCCACAGGCTGTCCGCAGCATCCGACCGGATGTCTTCATCGGCATTACAAACTACATCCCACCGATCACCACCACACCCGTCATCGCACACATGCTTGACACCCTCCTGCTCGTTCCCGCGCCGTGGAAGCAAGCCCGACGGCCGCGACAAGTGGGCCTCGATAGCTACTTTGCCCGAATGCAGAGCTGGACGGCACGTCGGGCACGTCGGGTTGTAACACTGACCCGTCATAGTGCGATGCAAATCGAGGCGCTGTTTCCAAACCTCACCGGGCGAATCGACATCATCGGCTCAGCCCCGGTGCTCCCGAAGCCAATGGCCGTCACACGCATCCCACACCGTATCCTAGCCCTCGGGCAGCGGGACCCGCGTAAAAACCTCGATTGTGTGATGCAGGCATGGGCGGAGCTCCTGCGGGAACATGACCCAAATGCACCCGAACCCGAGCTCGCGCTGGTGACGCCAAAGACCAACTGGATGTATTGGAGGGCAGCGGCCGCCTCTTATCGGGTCCCGGAACCAGTCTTGATCGATGCCTCATCTACCCAGGAGCTCGCTAATGCATACGCGCAAGCAGGTGTCTTTGTGTTTCCAAGTCGTGCGGAAGGATTTGGGTTGCCTCCACTCGAAGCGATGACCTGTGGGACACCTGTCATTTGCTCGCGGACGGGTGCAACGGGAGAGGTGATAGGCGATTCCGCCATCTCGATCGACCCAGACCGGCCACTACAGCTGGTCGAAGGTATTCGCAAAGTAATGAATGAGCCATGGTTCACGGCTGAGCTAATTGAGCGCGGTTTTCAACGTGCACAAGGATACACATCGACCAGCGTGGCACGACGCCTCCTTGACACCATCGATGGGCTGGCCGAATGAGAGTCGCATTCTTGGCCCACCTGCCTCCGTGGCCAGCGACATCCGGGGGGCAACAAAAGTCCATTCAGACACTGGAAGCGCTGTGCGCAGTAGCCGATGTTGACGTTTACGCACTTGCCCGATCAGATGCCGACGAACGTGAATTAAGGGGGCCTGTTCCACCGTGGTTCAAGGGCAAGCTCAAGGTGTTTCGTATTGGACGGGGTCCCGCCCAGGATGTCATCGCGTGGCTTCGCAGCCGCTTTCTCCTAACACCATGGTTTGTTGAGCGTGACCGCAACCCGGCGCTCGGTGCAGCTGTACGGGATACGCACGCACAAGCGCCTTACGACTTGCTCTGGGTCGACCATTTGCAAATGTGGGGAAGTGCAGCACTGGATGGCGTCCCGGCGGTACTGGATGCCCATAACATCGAGCAGGACTTATTACTACAGCGCTCGCAGGCTGGGGATGGCTTTGCGGTGTTTGCTCGGACGGATATGGAAAGGGTAAGGCGCTTTGAGAGCCGAGTCTTTTCGATTGCTGATCACGTCTGTGTGATTGGAACTGCAGATGCCGCACGTGTTCGTGAGCTTGCGCCTTTGGCAACGAAGCGCACCAGCCTGCTGCCTCCCGCGGTGCCAGTGAAGCGTAGTGATGCACGCATTGACATCACGAAACAACCTACCCTCGGTTTTCTCGGAAGTATGCGCTGGTTGGCGAACCGGGATGGCATGGAGCACTTCCTCAGAGAAACCTGGCCCATCCTTGCGCGTGAGATTCCAACGCTTCGTCTCGTGTGTGCCGGACGCGATACCGACACTTTTTGCAGCGCGTTCACCCGTGAGCACCCGGAGTATACAGAGCGGGTTACAGGGCTGGGTTCTATTCCAGACCTCCGGGAGTTCTGGGACCGAACCCATATTGGTATCGCACCGCTTCGCTGGGGCGGCGGAGTCAAGATCAAGCTAATTGAGAGCTGGGGGGCTGGCAAACCGACTCTCGGTACGCCTGTTGCGACGGTGGATATTCCGCAGGATGCACGCTTCCACACGTACGCGACCAGCCCAGATGAGTGGTGTGCTGCTATTCGGCAATTAATTGCCACAGGTGATGCTTACGCAGTCGCAACATCGCAAGCGTTGACATTTGCCGACGACAACCACACCGTCGCAGTCTTACAACGGGAAGTGGCAGCCATCCTTCGGAGTGTCGTCAAGTCCACATCGACCGAGGGGCCGCATTGACGATTTGCGCGGTGTTTCCATACAACCCCTGTCTCCTCAGGCCCAGGTCACTCCACGCAATAAAAGCGATGCTGACCGCGGGGTACACAGTCAACGTCGTGTATGTTGCCGAACGGTTTGGTGTGGACTTTGCTGAATCCGATTTAGCCACCCGGTGCGGCGACGTGCGAAGAGTCCCATTTGCCGGGGCGGTGCCGACATTCTTTCGGTGGCTTGGCGGGATGTCAGTGAGTAAGGCATGGTGTGGGTCGGCGATGGCAAAATCAGCGATTCGTGACCTCGCATCGGGTGCTGATGTTGTTTGGGTGGAGCATTTACGAGGTGTTGGGATGCTGCCAACTGGCATTAGGTGCCCGATCATCTGGGATGCGGTGGATGCTCTGGGAACGCTTTTCGATGGCCGGGCGGAGCTGGTTCGGAACCCGGCTAAGGCGTTTGTATTCCGGTGTGAGGCAAGGCGGACTGAGCGTGAGGAGGCTGCATTCTTATCACGTTGTGCTGCAACACTTGCTGTCACCAATCGCGAGGCCAGATTGATTGGACCAGATGTCATCACGATTCCAAATGGCGTCGATGTTGACTACTTCCAACCATCCAGTAACACCGTGACGGCCACCGGACCACTCCACATCTCGATGGTCGGTCGCTGGAATTACCTGCCGAACGCCGATGGTTGTGCACGGTTTTTATTGGATGTCTGGCCGGAAGTCAGCCGTGCATTTCCGGATGCAATTTGCACCGTGATTGGACCCGGCAGTGAGCGGGGCTCGCTTGTCGCCGATGCCATCTCACGCTCTCAGTCCGCTGGAACCATCGTCGTGACAGGACCGGTCCCGGATGTCCGACCGTACATCCACCAGAGTATTCTCACCGTCTGCCCTGCGATGCTGGCTGCAGGGATGCAAAATAAAATCCTCGAGTCACTCGCGTGTGGTGTCCCGGTCGTCTGCACTGCCATCGCCGCCGAAGGCACACTTCCGGGAGGAATGACCGGTCTCGTACAGTCATCGTTCCCGGATCAGATGGTCATCGAAATCACCAAACTGCTGTCCAATCCGGTTGCCGCACGTACGCTCGGTCTGCAAGGACGGGATGCGCTTGCAGAAACAATGAGCTGGAATCCGAGCTATGCGAAAATCGCAGCGCTTTTGGAACGGGTCTTGCAGAGCTAATGCCTGTGGGCACCAAATATCTGACGAGTCCCTTGAAGCGCGCCTTGGATTTACTAGGTGCGCTGCTTGGTCTAGTTATCCTAATACCACTTATCATCATTTGTTATCTCTTAGTAGCAGTTATTGATGGTTTTCCTGTCATTCATAGACGTACCGTTTTGTCACGGTGTCAGACCTGTGGTGATGTACCAACATTGCCGACATTTAAGGCGTATAAACTCCGCACTATGAGACTCATATCAACTACTAATTCCCAGCACGGGGATGACTATTCCACCCAGCTATTCCAAAGTGGCAAAGTTGACCGTGATCCACGTATCACGCCACTAGGTCGGGTTTTGCGCCGCTGGTCACTCGATGAGCTGCCTCAGCTCATCAATGTGCTGAGCGGTCAGATGAGCTTGATTGGGCCACGAATGATGACCGCTGAGGAATCCGGAGTTTATGGGGATGACCTTGCTGCGATCCTGATGGCCCGGCCCGGCCTCACAGGCTGGTGGCAAGTCAACGCCCGCGGGGATGGTAATCCGGGAAACCGGCGTCTCTACGATACACAGTATATTCAGGATGCCAGTTTGGCCTTTGACGCACGAGTTCTTCTGATGACGGTGTGGGCTGTCATCGGTGGGCGGGGAGCCAAATAATGCTGCACCGCGCTAAGTTAACGATGCTGACCGGATGGGTTTTCTGTCTCATCACGGCCGTTATCACGCTCTTCAATATTGTTCGCTTTAGTGGACTCGAACCACAGACGCGCGGTGCTTTGGAACGCACCGTGATTGTGCAGTCCTCCGGCGGTGCCGATCTGTCAACGGCTCCATTTGCGTATCCGATGTCGATTGCATCGTCTCACGGGGACAACCGATTTCTAAACCGGGCACAGCCTACGCTTCCACTGACGGTAACCGGACTTCTTCACAGGGCGATACAAAGTAGTTCGTCCCGTCCTGCTACTGTTGCCGCAGGTCTGGCAACCTTCATCAGCTTTGTACTCCTCGGATGGATTGTAAAAGTCATCGCGGATGAGCTGCAGTTGGGAGCATCGGCCGGGTGGGCGGTTGGAGCACTGCTGGTCGCACTGCAAATCCTGCAACCTGCAAATGACTACCCACCAGGTCTTCTCGCAGCCATTGAACTCGCGCTGATAGCCCGGTTTCGACTCCTGCCGAGTATCTACGCCTATGAAAGTCGGAAACAGTTCGCCCTTTGCTGGATAGGCTTTGTTGTCTCGGTGGTTCTTCTGCCTTGGACGATAGAGTTTGGCTGGTTTATCTCATTGATGATTGGTCTCAGCGCACTGATTGGTCATCGACCGGAGCTTTGGCGATGGGCGGTTTTGACATCCGGTATCGTCGCTAATGTCATTTTCTTTGCGTGGCACGATACCGTTACGAATGTTTGGTGGTATCGGGATGCGGTAATTGCGGGCCTCGTCCGGGCCGATCAGTCCCCGATGGTAGCGCTTGGCATCGTAAATCACGGCAGCCTTGCAACCAAGCTCGCAGGAATTCTGTCGGTTTCTGGAGTGATGTCACAGCTCCAGGCTATCGTGATGGCGGTTGATGTCGCAGCACTCATTGCTTTTGGGATTGTTGGAGCATTTGCAGTCGTTGCTATGTTTGTTCGGTTTGAGCATTTCGAAGTCGCACGCGCAAGGAATGTCGTTTGCCTAATGTTCATCGTCACTATGGCGGTTGGGGCAATCGTGCTGCGTCCTGAACAGCTTGTTCAACTGTTGACGGCGCAGGTTCCAGTCGTTGCCTTGTTTGGGATGGGCCTATGGAGCACTGTCTTGCTCCGCCGTGCCTGGGCAGCACCGCATATGGTTGCCGCAGCCGGCATCATTGGCTTTCTGTTTATATTTGCACTGATCATGCGAACATCCGCCGCCCAAACGACAATCCCGCTCGCTGGGCTCCGCGATGCCCTGAAACAGGTTCCTACAGTTTTGCCGGCAAGCGGTACTCCCCGACTGGTCATTTGCAGTGATCCACCAACTCTGGCTCACATTAATGGGGGACATGTTATCGGCTTGCCTACAACCAAAGCGGACTGGGATGCGCTGAATATTATTCTTCCACTTGCGGATGCACCGATTGTCCTAACGGCCGCGACGTTGGAGCGTGGAAAGGATGATCCCTGGTACCAGCTCTACGCAGGCGTTGATCATGTCTGGCAGGCGATGGAGGGCATGTCGATCGAGGATGCCCGTCTTCTGAGAAGCGGGTTTCAGGTACGGATTCCGCCTGAACTCGATCCAATCCTGAAGACTTATCGTGCGGATACAGTGGAGTTCCGTAAAGACTGCGGCACTGTGATCGTGCTCTCTCCTCCTGCCCTCGCGACAAGGTAGATATCTCACCATCCAGCATCCACATCAACCGGGCTGTAACATAGTGCATGCCAACAAGTGCGGGCGTATTGCCGAAATGGGTGCCGATTGTTATCGCTCTTGCATTTCTTGTCCTCTATGTCCCGGTATTTGTTTCCTTCCTGATACCCCGCTGGCTTACGGATGAGTCCGTTACGCACGGCTGGTTGGTCATCCCGATTGCCGCAACGGTCGTTTGGTACAAACGCGCCGAGCTGGCATCCCTTCCAGTTAATCCTGATGCTCGTGGTGCACTTCTCATCGCACTCGCCGTCTTCCTCCACCTAACCGAGAAAGTTCTCGACCTAAATGGTCCATCCCCCATTTCAATACCCATCTACGTAGCGGGTGCGGTTCTCTGGCTTGCTGGGTGGCGCTGGCTGAAGGCACTCGCATTCCCAATTGCTTATCTC
>JBJTQN010000356.1:0-15717 GCA_046075665.1 Armatimonadota bacterium
AGAAGGCAGACCATCAGGAGTGGGACACTCATCATGAAAATGTAACTACGCGTTTGGGCATTTTCAGAGCTCCTGTGACGAAGGAGAGCCCACACAAACCCAATGAATGTTGTTGGGCCCAGGACTAACAGCTGACCTGCAATCAGGTCTCCTATCCACCTGCCAAATGCGGCATCTGTATGGCGTTTGGACAGCGATGCAGAATGTAGCGTAAACAGGTGGGCGTTTGTGTCATCCCAATACTTCAGCAAGATTAGTGGGAGCAAGGCGATGACCCCTGCAATCCACGGATACGGGGTAATCAGCTTTTTTCTACCATCAGGCGATGCAATACACATCAAAAAGATCCCAACTGGTAATGCCAGCGTTGGCAATTTGCTCAGTACGCCGAGTGAGGAAACAAATCCGGCAGTCAGCCAATATCCAAAATGTCCGGTCATAAGTGCACGGTAGCCAGAATAGCTTGCAGCGCTCCAAAACATCAACATTGGTGCGTCGTATGTGGAAATCGCACCTCCAAGCAAAAACAGCGGTGTGCTCATTATGACAGCGAGCCAATATAGGCCCGTACGGGCATCAATGAGCTCTGAAACCAAACGATACCCAAAGTACAAGAAGACAGATGAGCATGTAATCGCGACTAGCTTTACGGTTACGACGGAGGATCCAAACAGTGTGAATAATCGAATTATCCAGGCAATCATCGGGCCTTGATCGTAGTACCAGTAATCAAGGTGCTGTGACCATGTCCAGTAGTAGGCTTCATCGAATGACAGCTCCTGTCCGGTTGAAATCAGCATCCTCACCACAGCTGCCATTACAATAATGATCAGGGCAGCGAAATCAGGCTGTTTGAATTGGGTACCTTTTTGCACGGTGGATGAGTGGTTCCTAAGTCAGTAGTGAGCGTTGTCCATGGTTCAATCGCGCAGACGTGATACCATTTTTGCGTGTCTGAATTACCGGTAGACCCCACTGTTATAGCCCGTTTGGGTGAAATCTCAGCCGCATATGGCTTGGACTTGATCGAATACACATCTGGTTCGACGACGGTTCGCGTGATTTCGGACCTGTCTCCAGTGACCGTGTCCGGAAGTGTAACACCGTTGGTTTCAGGACTGTCTGTCGGTGATAAACCATCGGTAGGGACGCCTGTTGTTGCTCCGATAATGGGTGTGTATTACCGGTCCGCAAGTCCCGGCGAGCCTCCGTTTGTCGATATCGGTGACCATGTGTCAGCAGGGGATCCTATTGGCACCATCGAAGCGATGAAAGTCTTTTCTGAGGTTATCTCCGAAGTCTCGGGTGTTGTGGTGGCAATACCAGCAGAAAACGGTACGTTGGTGCATGCGGGTGATAGCCTTGTCGTCGTCGAGGAGGCCTAAGTGCGCGAAATTGGCATTGGGCTGATTGGGTGTGGAATCGTCGGTTCAGGAACGGTTGCGCTTCTAACTAACAATGCGGAACTGATTGCATCAAGAGTCGGTGCGAAGCTGGTCGTGCGAAAGATCGCAGTAAGAGATGTTACAAAAGTCCGAGGAGTTTCATTGCCGAGTGAGCTCTTCACGGCAAATGTGGATGATGTCCTATCAGATCCCACTATTGATATCGTTGCCGAATTAGTTGGCGGAGTGGATCCCGCGAAGGCATGGATTGAATCTGCATTCGCCGCGAAGAAGCAAGTCGTTACTGCTAACAAAGAACTGATGGCTAAGCATGGTCATGCTTTAGTTCAAATAGCACAGACGAACAAGCTTGATTTTTACGCCGAAGGTAGCGTTGCAGGTGGTATTCCAATCATCGCGGCGATGGGCGAGTCATTGGCTGCAAACCGTATTCAGGCAGTCATGGGAATTGTCAACGGAACGACGAACTTTATCCTGTCCAAAATGGCGGATGAAGGTGCTGGTTTTGATGATGTCCTTCGTGAGGCGCAGGCGCTTGGATATGCTGAAGCCGATCCGACAGCCGATGTTGACGCTCATGATGCGCGATACAAGATCGCCATTCTTGCGAGTATTGGATTCGGAACTCCTGTTGATGAAAGTTCTGTCATCAGCGAGGGGATTCGTTCGATAACAGCGCGCGATATCGCAGTTGCCAAAGACCTAGATCATGTCATCAAGCTCGTTGCCGTTGCTGAGCAATGGGAAGAGCAAGGAACGATGCACGTCCGGGTTCATCCGGCTCTGCTACAAAAGGATCATCCGCTGGCATCTGTGAATGGTGCTTACAATGCCGTTTTGGTTCGTGGAGACGGCGTTGGCGATACGATGTTTTATGGTCGCGGTGCTGGTTCGTTACCTACGGGCAGTGCCGTGGTCGGCGATCTTATTTCCGTCTCCAGAAACCTCGTAAGTGGTTCGACTGGCCGGGTTCACCGACCTGCAAACGCGAATCTTCGCATGCTTCCACGTGAGCTGGTTACATCTAAGTTTTATGTGAGAATGACAGCCAAGGACTTACCGAAAGTTTTGTCGCAGGTCTCAAATGTCTTCGGGGACTTTGACGTGTCAATAGAATCCGTAATACAGCGTGCTATTTCCAAAGATGAAGCTGAAATTGTACTCATAACACATCGGTGCCTAGAGGAAAACTTCAGAGGCGCTGTGGATGTCACAGAGCGTCTGCCAGTCGTTACTGGAGTTCACAATTGGATCCGCGTGGAAGCTTAGTCTGCACCTGAGCAAGGGGAGTCTGATGCCAAAAAAACAGGCCTCGGGATTGACAAAGCGACAGCAGCTTTCTTACCTGTTCATCGTCTTCCTGTTATTGTGCGGAACGATCGCCTGGCGACTTTTCGGCACCGTTGTTGTGGATGGCGATTCGATGATGCCAACGCTAAGAAGCGGTGAGTCACTTACCGTGATGCGCAAGTATAAGTGGTTTCCAGATCTTGCCGTTGGAGACATCATCGTTTTGAAACCCGACGATGCCCGCTCAGACGGTAATGCTGTCATAAAGCGTATTGTCTTTATACAGAACAAGACTGGAACTGCCTCATGGCCGGACACATTGATGACCAAATTTGGTAGATTTGCCGCAGCTGACCTGTTCCCTCCCGGGAATCCTGATTGTGATCTTAATCGGCCGAATGGAATTTATGTCATGGGGGATAACGTGGATCACAGCGAAGATAGTCGTGACTACGGTCCGGTGACTGTATCGGATGTTTATGGAAAGGTATTGGGGCATTAGCATGGCACCAAAAGCAAGAATTACTGGCCTGAATCACATTGGGCAGGGAAAAGTTCGGGATATATACGAAATCAGTGATGAGCTATTGTTGTTGGTAGCCAGTGACCGCATTTCGGCATTTGATGTGGTGATGTCAGAACCGATACCGAACAAGGGCCAGGTTCTGACGCAGCTGGCTGCTTTTTGGTTCCAAAAAACATCGCACATTATCCCAAATCACCTAGTGTCAGCACACGATGATGAGGTCCGTGGAGCGCTAGAAGGTGCCGGAGGCACTTGGGACGATTCGTTATGTGGACGCGTAATGCTTTGTCAACGCACAAAGCCACTCGCCGTTGAAGCAGTCGTTCGTGGTTATCTATCCGGAAGTGGGTGGAAGCAATACCAGAATACTCCCGGTCAACTTTGGGGCCATGTCGTCCCGTTTGGCCTCGCCGAGTCTCAGATGCTCCCTCAGCCCATTTACACGCCAAGTTCGAAAGCTACGGAAGGCCATGATCAGCCACTCACCGTCGCCGAAGCGGCTCTCGTCTCGAACGGATATGCATCCGATGTGGAAACGACGGCCGTAAAACTGTACCAATTCGCCGCCGACTTGGTCGATCCGCTCGGACTTATCCTTGCAGATACCAAATTCGAGTTCGGTGTACATCCTGACGGACGGTTATTGTTGATTGATGAAGCCCTTACGCCAGACTCGTCCCGTTTTTGGCTCCGTAATCAATATGAAATCGGTATCTCACCTCCGTCCTTTGATAAGCAGTATGTCAGAGACTATCTGGAATCCATCTCTGGATGGAACAAGCAATATCCGGCGCCTACGTTGCCGACGGATGTGATAATGAATACGCGCTCAAAGTATTTGGACGCGTATAGCCGGATAACTGGTTCTGAGCTAATCTATGCTACCAATGGCTAACGCTGAGCGACGACGAACCATATGGGACGTTTACACGCTCCTGAAACAGATTCCGCTGTCGGTCTATTTGTTCCCAGTCGTGGTAGCTACGGTTGCATATGTCCTCCTTGGTGCAGCTGTTTGGCTGTTTGTAACACCCATTTGGAAAGAGCTGGCTGGAGAATGGGATGTCGTTGGCAAATTCATCGCATTGTTAGCGTGGATAGTCGCATTTCCGGTTGTCTATAATCTGCTACTAAGTCTTGTTGTCGGAATTGCTTTCGACCCATTAGCCACCTATATTGACCAGCTGCTTCATGTGAATGCCCAAAAGGTTATTCCGATTACCCAGCAGTGGATTGATGGATTCCAAAGATTAGCATTCCTCGTTGTCCTTCAAGGTATAGCCTTTATTGTGGGCTTGGCAGTACCTGTGGTCGGGCTGGTAATCAGCGGCGCTGCCTCGGTTGTCTCCGCAATCATTGTGATCACTACACCAGCCTTTGTACACCGTGGTGTTAGATTCTCGTCCCATCTCAGAGTCGTCACTTGTAAGCTTCATGTACGTGACGTCTTGTTCGGAATTTTGGCAGCAGTGTTACTAAATAATCCTGTACTACAGGTCGTAACGTTGGTTCCGCTGATCGTAATCGGACAGCTACTAACGCAGAAGTGGTTGACGGATTAGGCCAGGAAACGAAACACGCACCATCGCCTTTCATGGTCGCTCATAGGAGGAGTTGCCGCTGCATTGGTAGGCAGCGTTGCTAACCGCAAAGTATACTGTCGTGTCTGATTGTATACATCAAAACTTGGATTACCGGTACAAAAGGTCTTTATGAAGAAATCGTCTGTTGGGGTTGTGAGTTTGGGATGCCCCAAAAACCTTGTAGATACTGAGGAAATGCTAGGGGCCCTTGATGCGACCGGTAAAGTTGAGTTTGTAGACAGCGAACTTGCATCCGATATTCTTGTTATCAACACATGCGCCTTCATCGAATCAGCCCGAGAAGAGTCCGTAAATGCCATTCTTGATGCCGTTGCGCGCAAGGAACGTGGTGAAGTCGGGAAAGTCATCGTAACTGGCTGCTTAGCGCAGCGATACGGGAATGACCTGGCTATGGAAATTCCTGAGGTCGATGCAATTTTAGGCATCCAAAGTGGAAATCGTATTGTAGATGCTATATTTGGCCCGCAGTCGATCAAGCACCAGACTAAGACTGCGTTACCAATGGCGTCCAACGTCCCAGTCCAACTCGACCCTATTGAAGGGAAGTACCCACTGATGCCAGTGAGGACGGTACGTGGAGGTGACAAGTGGTCGGCGTATGTCAAAGTCTCCGAAGGATGTGACCATCGATGTACTTTCTGTGCGATTCCATCCTTTCGTGGAAAGCACAGATCTAAGCCTATCGAGGAGATTATTGATGAAGTAAAGGTACTTGTTGATCGGGGTGTTGTTGAAGTGAACCTCATTGCGCAGGACACCACCGCTTATGGCATGGACCTTTACAAAGAGTTGGCATTGCCGCGCTTACTTGAGCGCCTTGGGAAGATTGACGGGCTAAAGTGGGTTAGGTTGCTTTATTGCTATCCAACCATGGTAAACGACCGGCTCATCAAGACAATGGCCGACACCGAAAATGTTGTGAAGTATATGGATATACCGCTCCAGCATGGCGATGACCGCATGCTTAACTTAATGAAGCGTGGAGGTTCTGTCGGACAATATGAGCGGCTATTTGACCGTATGCGTGCCGTGATGCCTGACATCAGTATTCGTACGACTTTCCTCTTGGGTTTCCCTGGTGAGGATGACGCATCCTTTCAAAACCTCATGCGATTCGTGAATGCAATGCGATTTGACCGGCTCGGAGTATTTACATATTCTCCAGAGGACGGAACGCCTGGTGCGGAAATGAAGCCAGTGGTCGCTAAACGAACCGCAAACATACGACGAAGGGAACTCCTTGCTCTTCAACAAGGTATCAGCACTGACATCAATAAGCAGCTAATCGGCCGCGAGCTTGACATCTTAGTGGAAAAAGTTGTTGGTAATGATTCCATTGGGAGATCTTGGCGTGATGCTCCTGAAATAGATGGCTCAGTCACATTACGTCATCTTAAGGTAGAGCCGGGGAAATTTGTGACAGGGACAATCACCGATGTTGGTCCTTACGATGTTTTTGCCGAAAAGAGGTTGTAAACGTGGCTGATACTACTATTCAGACATCAAAGGTCTCAGCCAACAGGGAAACACAGCTTGAGCGTGCTCGAGCTTGGGTCGTTGATCAGGTTGCCGTTAGCATACTCAAACTGGGGCGATGCCCGATTGATGATATTGCCCGGCATATTGGCATTAGTTCCAGTTCTCTCTTAGCGGTAATACAATCGTCAGAGCGCTTGGCGATTGTCGATGGTGACATCGATTTGGCAATTTGCAACGATACGATCGCGCGGTCGTTGGACCGTTGGTGTAGCGATGTCGTAAAGGCAGTTGGGTGTGCAGTTGACTTAGGTGACTTGGCGGAGCTTCTCTCAGTACATTTCGGGAAGACATCAGAGATTATTGCCTCTTCCATAAAAGCTTCGATAACGAGTAGTAGGAGCAATCTAACACTCGTCGGTGATCAGATTCTCTTGACTGACTGGTTACCGATGCTTGGTCATGACGATCAAGAGGATATTCTGCTTGAGAATGGTGTGAAGCCGGATCTTTTACAAGCATTGCTGGAGAAGTCCGGTACAGGGTCGTTTGAAGGTATCGGGGACTTTGCGATTACGTTGTTGCGATCAATCAATAACAAACCTATCCGTCATAAAACGCTCGCTGTTGCTTTCTGGGTACTTACACGAGGGAATGACACTGCTTCCGATCTTTTACACCTGATGGCAGATGATCGTCTGCTCTGGCATAGCGGAAACAAGGGCGGGCGCTGGGTTTTGTCGATAGCGGAAACCGATTATCGCTTTCTAGTGTCGGAACTTGTCCCAGTGACCGAGAATCCCGTCGAGTCAAGCCAAACTGGCTCACCGGATCTTGTTATTGATTCTACTGATGCAGTCGAGATAGTTGAGATAGACTCCGACCTAATTGAGAAAATCAAGACCGACCTCATCGCGCAGGGCCAATGTGTCAACCTTACGAGTTACGGAATTCCAGAGGAGCAGCTTTCAGATTACGCAAACATTATTCATGGGCTTGATGGTGTGTCGTCTGCTGGTTTTGGGAGATTCCTGCTACAAGTTTCCATTCCTGAATTGAACATCGACCCAATTGTCGATACCTTTAGTTGTCCCCGAGTAGAGTTTATTTCGGAGGATGGCGAACAAGTCGAAGATTTGTTGTCCCCGGATTCATATGTGGGGACGTTGAAGGCGGATGTTTGCCATCCATTTAATCAGGACATTCTCGACGATAGTTCAGCGTATACCGGCCATGAGACCGGACTACGAACTTCGTTTCCTCTATACAAAGATCACATCTCGCTGGGAATAATTCCGATGTGTAGGCTAAGTCCAACCCATATTCCTTGGGATCTTCCGTACGCACCAATTAGCATTATCATAGACGGGCAGGAACACGCTTGTTCGCTGATTAATCGAGACGGAATTCGCTGTATCACCGGGCTAATCTGTGCATTTAGCGGCGAGCTTGCTCAATCAGATTGCCTTGCAACAATCACAAACTCAGAGACGCCAGGTACTCTTTATTTGGAACTTTCGCCAATGGCTGACGGCGAGTATGCTCTGACTGAAGAGCGCTGTAAGGAGCTTGATGTCTACAAGGAATCCGAAACGGACAACCCGACGGTTGTCATTTTGACACAGATTCTTGATGATCATCCCAAAGGTGTCACGTTTGAACGCGCTCTGAGAGAGCTACGCTACATACGACGTACAAGCGTGCATAAGCTTGCCAGCATCTTAAGCTCAAATGATTGTTTCGCGCAGAAGCCGGGGACTGGTGTATGGCGTTACAACCCCAAGCGTGCGGATGCTGGCAATGACATTGCACGGCGTACTTACCTAAAGTCTGGTTTTTAGGTTATGGGCAAAAAGCGACAACAAACGGGTGGTAAATCGGTGTCCCGCCTCACAAAGGTTATGCGGGTTTTCACTGTAGTTGTCGTTTTGCTTACGTTTATTGTTCTTGGATCTGGCTACTTCGTTATTCGTGCCGCGCGTGGACTTCAGGCAAATTCTGCAGCTGATCTGAAAAACGAGACGCCAAGTGGCGTCACGACGATTTATGCAGCGGATATCAACCCCAATACAGGGAAACACTTGGAGCTTGGTACGGTTTCGAACCGGTATCAAATTAATGTCAAACTTAGCGAAATTCCACAAAATCTGAAGCAAGCTACGATCGACATCGAGGATGAACGCTTCTACGAACATAATGGCGTAGATTTCCGGTCACTTGCAAGAGCAGTGTATCGGAATGTTCTACGCTGGAAACTCAGCGAAGGAGCATCCACTCTTACGCAACAACTTGCGATCAACCGCTTGCTGACGCGTAAGAAGACCATCGATCGCAAGTTACAAGGAATGGTACTGGCAGTTCAGATTGAAAAGACACTTTCAAAGGACACAATCCTTGAACGGTACTTAAACGAAGTCAATTACGGTGGGAATATATATGGGGTTGCTGCTGCAGCCAAGTACTACTTTGATAAACCACTTAGAGATTTAACGATATCCGAATGCGCATACATTGCTGGCCTTCCACAGCGACCTGCATTTACAAACCCTTTCCGTAATCCGGCAGCAGCTATCAACCGACGTAATGTTGTCCTTGCTAAAATGAGAGACCTTGGGCATATAACGCCTGATGGTTATCAGGCTGCAGTCATGGAAGTCCCGGCCATCATGCTCGACGCCCCCAAAATACGCACACAGTTTAGAGCCCCTCACTTTACGAACTGGGTCCTTCGTAAGTTAGTCAAAGAACATGGTAGTGATCGCATCTACAGGGGCGGTTTGAAAGTTTATACAACGCTTAGTCTCGAACTGCAGCGTCGGGCGGTTGAAGCCCTGAAGGAAGGACTTCAAGACGGTAGTGATAGCGGTGTGACGGAGGGGGCTGTCGTATCGATTGATCCGACCAATGGCTATGTTAGGGCCATGGTCGGTAGCTCGGACTACTCTAGGACAAATTTCAACTACGCTACCGGACGAAGTCAGTGTGGCTCTACATTTAAGCCATTTGTGTACGCTGCTGCGTTTGGAGATAACAAACTTGCATTGACACCCGATTCTTCACGTTTTGACGGGCCGACCACATATGGCGACTGGACTCCGAAAAACTATGGCGGGCGGTACTCATACGGTCGCATATCTATAAGAAGTGCCGTCGCATCGAGTAAGAATACAATCGCTGTAAAGATTGCCAGTGAAGTCGGAATCAAGAACGTCATCGGTACTGCTAAACGTGCAGGACTGGATGTCCCAATGAATAGAGACTTGACGCTTGCCCTTGGGACAGCTGCAGTGAGTCCTTTGGAGTTGACGACGGCCTACTGCACGTTTGCCAATGCTGGCAACGCGGTAAAGCCTGTGGCAATCGTCGGTATTATTGATGGTGATGGAGACTCAGTTCCTGTCGACGGAATCGAAACGACGAGAAATGCAATTTCGGCTGCAGCAGTGCGATCCGTTGATGAATGCCTGAAGGCAGTCATTGATTATGGTAGCGCTGCCGGCGCACGAGGAATTCATCAGGTTTACGGGGCTCGAGGGAAGACGGGTACCACAAGTGACAACCGTGATGCTTGGTTTGTCGGGTATACGCCTTCGTTGGTAACCACGGTATATATGTGTGGTGTCCGACGATTTTCTGAGAATGGCAAAGAAGTGGTTCGATACCTTCCCATGGAAGGGGTAACCGGAGGTCGTGTATGTGCGCCAGTCTGGGCGGCCATTATGCGAGAAGCTCCTAAAATCATGGCTGAGCTCGAGCGCATTGCTCAGATGCCTCTCACTGATCCATCAACAGATGAAGGGAAGAGTACTACTAAGACCCCTGTGGAGGCAAAAGCGGAACCAGTGACTACGGATGCAAAAGTGGATACTGCACCTGAAGATGCTGGGTTAGACTCGGTTGCACCAATGGAGCAACCCGATATTGAGACAGCACCACCAGTAGTCCCTGAACCAGCAGAAGAACCTGGGCGGATGGACATTCCGCAACCAACTATTCCAGCACCAACTTCAGTTAGGAAAAAGCCGGAACCAAAACCTGATCCAGAAGTCGAAGTCCTCATTTGTAGCGACAGTAATCTACGTGCAAACGAGTATTGTGTAGAGGTCGTGAGGCAGATGATGCCAAAGTCAAGGGCACCAAAACGAACCTGCAATCTACACGGGGCACAACCGGATGAACGGCCCAACTAACGATCGCTTTAGGACCGCAAGTAACGTATTCGCGAGCGGAATGCGGTCATCCCAACGTACTACTGCTGGCACGGGTACCGTGATTGATACCCTTGTACCGAGATTAGTCGTGCTTGCTATCTGTATCTCAATTGGATTCATGGCCCTAATGGTTAAGTTGTGGCAGCTGCAATTTCTCGATTACGATAAGTACATAGAAAATGCCGTAAGCAATACACTCAAGCATGCTCGGTCAACACCTCCGCGTGGAGAGATCACTGATTCCAGTCTTAATCTCCTCGCGACAACAACAAGCAAATATGTAATCTCAGTTGTTCCCGGTTGGTTACCGAAGAAGTCACCTGAACTAACTCCCGCTGGACCAACAACACTAACCATGGTCTGGAAACGACTGGCCTACGCCTGTGAAATCGAGCAAAAACGTATTGAGGACAATTATAAATTGGTGTCAGGTGGGCCAAAATATGAGCCAGTTCCCATTATGCAAAGCGTCTCGCAACGAGTTGCGGCGCGAGTCCTTGAAAATATTGACACGATGCCGGGAGTCATCGTTCAAGTGGTACCGATGCGCCGCTACCCAGACGGTAAGACGTTTGCATCAATATTAGGTTATACAAGTCCCGTTACGGACAACGACTTGAAAAATACTGACATTCGGTTGCGGTATAAGGCAAGTGACTTCATTGGAAGAACTGGAGTTGAACGTTTTTATGATGAATATATAGCCGGCACTCCAGGCGATGAAGAATTTGCTACTGACCGAACGAATGGACAACGTAGAACTGTAAATGTCGTGCCGCCACAACCAGGCAATCGGCTCGTGCTGTCAATAGATACCAAACTTCAGCGAATAGCAGCGAAGTCGCTCGGTAATCGTAAAGGTGCCGTCGTTGCGATAGAACCTTCCACCGGTAGAGTGCTCGCATTTGTATCCAGTCCGACGTATGACCTCAACCTGTGGAACGTTCGTCCGATGCCAAAGGCATTATATGATTCGAGCATCAAGCCATATGCGACTAATCAGGCGACTCAGGCTCAGCTCCCTCCTGGCTCGGTTATGAAAATTGTTACGTTAACCGCTGCAATCGAATCGGGAAAAGTAACTCCTGCAACAGCTGTAAGGTGTGATGGAGGATTACGGATTGGTAAGCGTTCGTTTCTTGGCTGTACCGGTAATCACGGCTATGTAACGATGATGGATGCCTTTGCCGTCTCGTGTAATGCCTACTTCGGACAGTTAGGGATTTGGGTAGGACAGGAAGAACTTGAAAAGTGGTCCAAACGCTTTGGATTGGGCAGCGATACTGGAATTGACTTAACGAGCGAACTTGATGGAAATATTGATGGGCCAAAAGCACAGGAAGCTATATACAGACATTACAACAAACGATATGAGGGCTGGTTTAGCGGCGATTCGGCTAATATGGCGATAGGTCAGGGAGCTATGTTGACGACTCCGTTACAACTGGCAACCCTGGCAGCTGCCGTGGCTAACAATGGTGACAGAATCGTCCCGCGCTTGCTGGATCATGTCGAATCAACGAGTCCTACAACAGTGAAAGTCAATCAGCCTGATAAGCCCTCACGAGTCATCGGGACAATAGGGTGGTCCGACAGAACACGCGAGCTCGTTCAGCGGGCGATGCGTGGTGTTGTTGCAAATCGGCGCGGGACAGGGCAAGTGTGTCGACTCCCAGGCGTTGATGTCTTTGGAAAAACTGGCAGTGCCGAATCAAGAGGTAAGCGTAGTCCGACGCATGCATGGTTTGCTGGTTACGCCAAGCGACCGGGTGAAAAACCACGCATCGCATTTGCAGTATGGTTGGATGCAGGTGGAAAACATCTTCATGGCGGAGAGCACGCTGCACCAATCGCCAGGCAACTGATTGCCCAAGTTTATGGAATAAAGGTTGGTTCACCCCAGATTCCGCAGGCTGCATCCAATGACTAATTCTGGTTCAAACCAGAATCCTAAACGACCGCTTATCGATGTCGTTCGTGAAAAGGCGATTGCATATATCGATAATCTTAGTAATGGATTCGAATGGCACCATCGAATTGGAACATTCGTTACTGACCATGAAATCGTCATTCGTGAATATGCCCCTAATGCACATTTTGTTTCTATCATAGGTGACTTCAATCACTGGGATCGAGGACGTGACCCGCTTAGGCGTATCTCAGATTCCGAATGGGAAGTTTCCATCAATCGTCAACGTGTCTCGCCCGGGAGTCGTTATAAACTCCACATCGCAGGATACAACGGCGCGAGAGACCGTATTCCTTCAACATGTCCCTATGCTCGACAATCATCAAACGGTGACTTCGCTGCGATATTTGATTTCGACTACCTTACTCCTCCAACCAAGCCGCCCACAACGTCAAGCTCATTGAAGATATATGAACTTCATATTGGTTTGGCAGCAAGTGGTCCAAGAATCGGTACATATCTGGAAGTTGCACACGAAGTTGTACACCGAATCAGAGAGGCTGGTTATACGGCTGTTCAGCTGATGGCGGTGCATGAGCACCCGTATTATGGATCCTTTGGCTACCATGTAAGCAATCCGTATGGAATTTGCAGTAGATTTGGTACTCGGCAAGACTTCAAGTATCTTGTTGATAAGTGTCATGAACTTGGGCTGATAGTCATCATTGATCTAGTACATGCTCATGCCGTAAAAAACTTAGCCGAGGGGCTGGGTGAATTTGATGGTCAGGAAGGTTATCTGTTCGTTCGAGGTAAGGACGCACTTCACCCGTCTTGGGATTCGCTCGTTTATGATTATGAAAATCCGATTACGCTTTCGTACCTACTATCCAATGCCCGCTACTGGCTTGATGTGTATGGAGTCGATGGTTTTCGCGTGGATGGTGTCACCAGTATTCTCTACCATGACCATGGTATTGGACATTCCTGCTTTTCAGAAGCAGACTATGAAGGTACAAACCTTAACTTAAGTGGACTGCTGTACCTTTATCTTCTGTGTAAGTTGGTTCATCAGCTACGACCGGATGCAGTGTTAATCGCCGAAGATGTGAGTGGTTTTCCGGGTGTGGCGCTCCCTGAGTCGTTAGGCGGTATCGGATTTGACTATCGTTTACAAATGGGCCTACCGGATTTCTTCGAATCCGTTGCATCGTATGTGATGACTGTAGGGATTCAACCTTCATCAATGTGGCATGCTCTTGTTTCAAGGCGTTTTGATGAAAAGCATATTGGCTACGTTGAATCGCATGACCAGGCTATTGTTGGTGGGCAAGCTCTTATTTTTAGGCTCCTTGGTCCCAAAATTTATACCGATATGTTGGTGGACACGCAAAGCCATGACGTTCGGTTGGCTGTCGCGATTGTCAATGTTTGTAAGGCTGTCGTGTATCTACTTGGTGGTGAAGCTTGGATGTCGTTCATCGGAAATGAATTCGGGCATCCGGATTGGGTTGAGTTTCCAACGCCTGACAATGATGATTGTTTTGAATATGCCTACCGGAAGTGGTATCTGCCAAACGATCCCGTATTGATGTATGGGAAACTGGCCAATTTCGATCGTGACCTAATGCATCATTCGACCCTTAATGGTGCGTGGGACGAGTCTTATCTCACGGCTCCATTATTGGATGACAGCCGCAATGTTGCCGTGTTTCACCGCAATGGAGTGGTTTTGGTCACGAATACAAGTCCGGTTTATTCCATCGAAGATTTATGGGTGCCCGTTCCAACATCAGGCAACTATCATGTCATTCTCTCGACAGACAATAGTAATTATGGTGGTTACGCTCGCCTTGATGAACACATGCTTTATCCCTCAGGCGAGGTGGATGGGGTTTCATACATAAGAATTTATGCTCCAAGCATGTCCGCGACATTAATATGCCCAATCTGAATGTCGTTCTAGTCAACTAAATGAAAAATGCCCTGTAACACGTACAGGGCATTTTGGTGGTCTAGGAACTTAGAGATCCAAAAAGAGTCCATCAGGATTCTCAATCAAATCCTTGACTTTGACCAGAAAGCGAACAGCAGTTCCACCATCTATGACACGATGGTCGTAAGAAAGCGCAATGTACATCATAGGGCGGATCACAATCTGACCATCTACAACCACAGGCCGCTCTTTGATACTGTGCAGTCCTAGGATACCGACTTGTGGGTAGTTGAGGATTGGTGTGGACATCAAAGACCCGTAAACGCCACCATTTGTGATCGTGAACGATCCTCCCGTCATGTCTCCTATACCGAGCGCGTTCTTTTTGGCTTTGTCCGCAATAGTCTTAATCGTGGATTCAATTCCAGCAAAGGAAAGCTTGTCTGCATCGCGAATCACTGGAACTACTAAGCCATCCTCAACTCCCACTGCGATGCCAATATCAAAGTAGCGCTTGTAGACGAGCTCATCTCCCTGTAGTTCGGCGTTTACAGCAGGGAACTGCTTGAGTGCGCCAACAACAGCCTTCGTGAAGAAGGACATAAAGCCGAGCCCAACGCCATGTGTTGCGATGAATGAGTCTTTTGTACGCTTTCGAAGATTTATTACAGCGGACATGTCGACTTCATTGAAGGTCGTCAACATGGCGGCTGTATTTTGCGCAGTCTTGAGGTTTGCAGCAATCGTCTGCCGACGACGAGACATACGAACGCGCTCTTCCGGTTTACCAGATGTATTGGAAGCTACTGAAACTGTAGTTGCCGGCTTTGCAGCAGCTGTAGACTTCTTCGGTGACCAAGTGGTGTTCTCGACGCCACCGGAGATTACCGATGCAACATCGGTCTTACCGACCTTGCCGGCAGGACCAGTCGCAGCGATCTTACTAAGGTCGACTGCGTTGGCAGTTGCCATCGCTTCGGCTACCGGAGTTATTCCTGTCTTCGTGGATGCTTCTGGACTTGTACCTGTGGATGTTTCAGTGGTGGCTGCTGGCTGCGCAGGCGCTCCTGCAGCAGCTGCACCCGAGATCGTTCCTAGAACGGCACCAACGGTAACTGTGTCACCCTCTTTGAAAGCGATATTCGCAATGACTCCGTCAGTTTCCGCCTGCAGAACCTGATTGACCTTATCGGTTTCGAGTTCAACCAGGTCATCTCCAGCCTTTACCGCATCGCCAACCGCCTTGAGCCATTGGGCAACGGTAGCTTCGACAACAGACTCACCCATGTTGGGTACGATTATTTCGACTGACATTACAAACTCCTTTGGATAATAATCCATGAATCCCTTAGGAAAGTG
>JBJTQN010000357.1:0-9297 GCA_046075665.1 Armatimonadota bacterium
TTGGGTGCGTAAAAATCCCCCAGATGTATAGGGAACCTCCTTCCAGCCTGAGCGTTAGAGATGCAGA
Organism: Armatimonadota bacterium; assembly: GCA_046075665.1. Lineage (GTDB taxonomy): Bacteria > Armatimonadota > Armatimonadia > Armatimonadales > Armatimonadaceae > CAIRTT01. The sequence continues at coordinate 68 of JBJTQN010000357.1, forward strand.
TGACATCTGAACTGCCACCTCAGCCACCAACTATGCGTCTAAAACGTCGCGTGATGTTTTCGGCTGGGCATGCCTATTGGCTGGTTGGGTTGTCCGATGAGCAAAACCGTGCGATGTTTGGGCGGTGGGCAAGCCCATATGGTCACGGTCACAATTACACAGTTGAGGTGACATTCGAAGGTGCGGTAGACCCTGCAACCGGAATGATCGTAAACATCGTAGACATCGACCGCTGCATCAAACAAAACGTTCTGGCGCTGGTTGCCGATAAGCACCTGACATATGAAGTCGCTTGGTTCGCAGATCGACAGGCTACCCTCGAAAACATCACCGAGTTCATTTGGCATCAAGTCGAAACTCATTTCACGGACACACGCGCTCGGCTATGTGAAATCATCGTCTGGGAAAGTCCAACGCTGTATGCCACACGCAACACCTCTGGAGGAAATCCGATGGTTACACTCACGCGCTGCATCGACTTTGCAGCATCCCACCGACTGCACGCCCCTGGGCTGTCCGATGAGGAAAACGTCGCTATCTTCGGAAAGTGCAACCACAAGGGCGGACATGGGCACAACTACGGCGTTGAGGTTACGGTTTCAGGCGAGCCCGACCGTATCACCGGGATGCTGGTTGACCTTGAGGCATTGGACGCTGTAATCGATGAGCACATCATGCAGGTCTTCGACCATAAATGTCTCAACGATGATGTCCCGGAGTTCGTGGGGAGCAATCCAACGAGCGAAAACCTCACGCTTGTGATTTGGAATCGAGTTAAGGATCACATCCCCGCACCGGCACGCCTCGCACGCATTGTTGTCCGTGAAACTGAGCGCAATTACTTTGAATATGCCGGCTGAATCAGGCATTCAGGCAACCCGCAGAAAGAAACCCCATGGCACTGAACAAAACAAAAACCGATCCTGACCTCGGCCGCCGCGTCCACGAGCACCTCGTCCTCAATCGTGTGGAAACACCGACAGTTGCGTGTGCGCTTTCTGACGCGGAAAAGATTGACACGATTGAGCACCATTTTCGGGGCATTATGGATGCACTCGGTCTTGACCTCACGGATGATTCCCTTATGGATTCGCCGCGGCGTGTCGCCAAGATGTTTGTGAGTGAAATCTTTTGGGGTCTTGACTATGACAATTTTCCAAAGTGCACCGCGGTTGAAAACAAGATGCGCTATGACGAAATGGTGGTGGAGCGAAACATCTCGGTGATGTCCAGCTGCGAGCACCACTTTGTTGTGATTGATGGCAACGCAACAGTTGCGTATATCCCCGGGCAGCACGTCCTCGGATTGTCCAAACTCAACCGCATTGTGGAGTACTTTGCAAAGCGCCCGCAGATCCAGGAACGTCTCACAGAACAGATATACTTTGCGCTGCAATACATTCTTGGAACCGATGATATCGCTGTGGTCGTCGATGCCATCCACTACTGCGTCCGCTCGCGGGGCGTTGAAGACCACGGCTCGAGTACGGTCACCAGCAAGCTGGGCGGGCGCTTCCGGACGGATCCTGCGCTACGTGCTGAGTTTATGAGTATTGTGAATAAGCGCTGATAGGAAGAGAATCCGATGCGAACTGCGATTGTGACCGGGGCAACCAAGGGGATTGGGCGTGCGGTTGTCGATGCCCTTACAGCGGATGGCTGGCGACTTGGTCTGGTTGCGCGCAGCCGTGAGGATCTTGTAAACCTTGTGGCCGAGACGGATTGCGGGCACGTTGCTTTTGTTGGGAGTGTCACTGATAGCGCCTTTATCGATGCTGCAGTCGACCAGATGGTAGCTGAGTTTGGTCAGCTGGATGCGATGATTGCAAATGCAGGGGTCGGGACATTCGCCCCGATTGAGCAGACATCAGATGCTGCATTTGCTGAAATGATGTCGACAAACGTCACTGGCATGTTCAACTGCGTTCGGGCTGCGGTTCGCGTGATGAAGCCGCGTGGCGAGGGGATGATCATTCCCATGCTCTCAATCGCGGCGAAAAAGTCGTTCCCAATGAGTAGCGGCTATGTGGCATCCAAGTGGGCCGCCTACGGAATGATCCAGTGCGTTGCAAAAGAAGTACGGACGCATGGCATCCGGGTTGCCAGCATTTTCCCGGGGAGTGTGGCAACACCCTTTTGGGATGGCATGGGCGGAGCTCCCTGGGACACGGCGGACATGCTCCAGCCGGATGATGTCGCATTGGCTGTTTTGCAGGTGGTAAACGCGCCTGAGACATGCGTCATTGATGAGCTGGTTGTGATGCCACCAAAGGGCATTCTCTAGGCCTTCGGTCTAGCCAGCGGGGGCTATAACGGCTTTCACGACCTTCCTTGATGCAACATCTTCGAGGGCTTGCTGTGTGTCCGCGAGGCGGTAGGTTGCAGATACCGTGTTTCGCCAGTTGAAACGGTCACAGAGGTCTCTGACTGCTTGAACGCCCCGATGAAAGTGTGAGTAATCGGAACCCCAGCAGCCTTGTACGCGGATGTGCTTTTTGTTAATGTCCAGATGCGGGTTTATGCCAATGTCACCGTTGTCTGTGTACTGTCCAACGATTATGACGGTCCCAGCATCCCGGACCAGCTCGAGCGCCAGCTTTACTGCTGCCGGGTTACCACTGGCTTCGATCACGATGTCAGGCCCACGCATCCCAGTCTCTGCACGGACACCGGCAACTTCATTAAGGTCAACGGCGTGTGATGCACCCATTTTCAGCGCAGCACGTCTACGTGTCTCGACTGGGTCGATTGCATAAACATGGTGTGCCCCGCTCGCTGCCGCCAGTGCACAGGCGCTCAGACCGACCGGACCTGCTCCAAGGATGGCTACGCTTGCGCCTATCTTGATGTCCGCGAGGTCGATGGCGTGCAATGCTGTCGGGAGACCGCAGCCCGCTGCAATCCACATTTCCGGATCGAGACCCGGAGGTAGCGGGATTGCAATGGCATCTTTACGCAAGTGGATGTGGGTTGACCAGCCACCATAGAGTCCATCATCAGCGCCAAGCGTGATTCCGTAGACCTTACGGCTGGGACACCGTGTGGATGCCTTAGCGACGCGGCAGTGCCAGCATTGGTTACACGTGCCTACCACATCCAGAAATGTGCAGACAGTGCCGTTCGACAGCGGATTGCCGTTTATATCCAAAACTGCCCCATACGTTTCTGCGATTGCACCAACAGCCACATGCCCAGGTACCAATGGATAAGGCACACCCGCAAGCTTTCCATGCCATAAATGGACATCCGTTCCACAGACCTCACTGGCAATCGTCTCAAGAATCGCCTCGCCATTCAACAAGGTTGGCAGTGGCCGATTTTGTAGGATGATGGGAGCGAGGGGAGCTGGGATGACGGCTGCAGTGGTCATTGCGGAGTCCTTGAGGCTGTTGAGCCAGATTTAGCAGGGGTAATAAAACGCAGTTGGCTTGTCGCTGTGATGTATCCGGCGGCTGCCATGGTAGACGGTGAAGCCCTTGTCGCCATCGTCGAAGTGGTCATCAGGAACCGCAGGGCTGTCCCACACGAATGAGTATCGGTTTCTCCCGATGAGGATGTCGCTTATGCAAATGGCCGATGGTAAGGCATCTGTGATTGGGCTAACCGACAAACCTCCAGCATCGCTGGTTACATTGAATGTACTTTTGAGTATGTCATCCGGTGTGTGCGGCGTAATTGCCTTCGGAATGCCATAAGCTTCATCATCGAAGAGAGCTTCCACGCTGGTAAAGGGAACATTTGGGTGTCCGGAGTCCGGAGCCGCCCAGCGGAGGTAGTGTCCATATGCCCAGGCGAAGTCCAGCCATGGATTGGTGGATGACAACAGCGGAGCATTGTCTGCGTACCAGTTTGTGAACGCATCCGCCTGGCGGGTAGCCGGATCGTTGTCTGCGGCGGGACGATTGATGACATCCTGTGTGTGTGCCGGATCCCAGGTACATGCGAACACAAAGTCAATCCGACATTCACGGGGCAGTACTTGCTCAAGATCATCCCCGGGGGGATTACTCACCCGTACGGGGTGCTGGGGATGCGAATGGTTCCAATGTGGGTTTACATTGATACGAATGCTGTAGTCGCCGGCATTTCTGAGCTGAAGGGCGCAGATTGCAATGCCACGAACATCCACAAATGTCTGCTCTGTCAATTGGATACCAGAGTCAGGTTCGAATCCGTTGCGAGTGACATGGCTTGGGCGCCAGATTCGGTCACCGATTGGTACTTGGATGCCATCGGCGGTTATCGACACATCAAATAACGGAATATCCCATGCGCTGACTCCCCAGATTGGGAGCGTGGCGAGTGGAATGTCCTTGTAGATGCCACAGTATTGTTTTGAGTGCCCCGATCCGCGCAACAGAGTGTTGGGATTATGGTTACGCGGGTCGAGGAGCATCGGCATGATGTTGATTATGGCCTAGCCGGCAACGATATTGACCAGCTTGTCGGGAACGACGATGACTTTCCGAATCGTTTTGCCATCGAGTTCAGCCACGATTTTGGGAAGTGCCATCGCGGCGGTTTCCGTGGATGCATTGTCAGCTCCGGCTGGGAGCGTCAGTTTGTCACGCAGCTTGCCATTGACCTGAACGACGACGGTGACTTCATCTTCTGCGGCCACTTCAGGGTCAGACTCTGGCCATGCCTCGGTAATGGTGAACGTGTTTGTGTGTCCGAGCAGCTCCCACATGGCATCTGCTGTGTGCGGTGCAAGGGGCGCCAGAAGAAGCGTAAAGGCCTCGGCGGCTTCGCGCGCTGCGGGGTGGGATGCGCCTCCGGCGGTTACAAACTTTCGGATGGCATCTTGGAGGATCATCAGAGAACTGACGACTGTGTTCATGCGGAGGTCAGCGATTGCGGTGCTGACTTTTGCGATTGTCTGGTGGACTTTGCGTCTGATGGAGCGTGCATCCGGGTGATCATCAGCTATATCCTGCGTGGCTCCTGCGATGGTTTGGATGACATCCCAGCTGCGTGAGAGGAAGCGGAATGTACCGGACATTCGCTCTTCAGACCACTGAATCGTATCTTCAAAGGGTGCCTCAAAGCAAATGTAAAGGCGAAGGGAATCGGCGCCGTAGGAATCTGCCATGTCATCGGGTGTGACAGCATTTCCCTTGGACTTGGACATTTTCAGCCACTGCTTTTCGAGCTGGTCGGGGCTGTATTTATGCAGCTCATCGGGTTTGACCGGGTGGCCATGTTCCTTTTCAACAAAGGACTCGGCGAGGAGCATCCCCTGGTTGCGTAGGGCAAATGCAGGTTCATCTGCGGTCAGGAGACCTGCATCGTGGAAGACCTTGGTAAAGAAGCGGCAGTAGAGCAGGTGTCCAACGGCATGTTCACGTCCGCCAAGATAGAGGTCAACTGGCATCCAGTAGTCGGCCGCTGCGCGGTCCCAGGCACCGGATGCGCAATCCGGGCTTGTAAAGCGTAGGAAGTACCAGCTGGAGTCGACAGAGCCGGCCATGGTGTCAGTCTCGCGCTCTGCAGCGCCACCGCAGGTTGGGCAGGTGCAGTTGACGAATTCAGGAATGGATGCGAGTGGTGAGCGGCCATCGTTTCCTGGTTTATAGTTTTCGACATCCGGGAGGAGAATAGGCAGCTGATCAACGGGAACCGGGACGATGCCGCAGGCTGGGCAGTGGATGATTGGAATTGGCGTGCCCCAGTAGCGCTGCCGGGAGACCAACCAGTCACGCAGGCGATAGTTGACGCGTTTACGTACGTAGCCCTGGTCTGCGATGACATCGAGGACTTTGGGGACGGTCGAATACTTGTCATTCGGAAGTCCGACGATGCTCTTCGGGGCACCGATATCGGCGCGCAGGGTCCCGCCTTCGGCGAAGGCAGCGGTGATGCTTTCATCTGTCTGGTCATCCGATTCGCGGTACACGAGGCGAATCGGGAGTCCCATGGCTTTTGCAAAGTCAAAGTCGCGCTGATCGTGTGCGGGGACGGCCATGATGGCTCCCGTGCCGTAGCCAGTCAGGACGTAGTCAGCAATCCATATTGGGATGTCTTCGCCATTGATAGGATTGTTTGCGTAGGCGCCAGTGAACACACCGGTTTTTGGTCGGTTCTCTGCGGTACGGTCCTGCTCAGATGCACGGCTGGCTGCTTCGACGTACGCCTCGACGTTCACTTTTTGGTCATCCGTGGTGATCTCGGCAACCAATGGGTGTTCCGGCGCGAGGACGAGGAATGTGGCGCCCCAGAGCGTATCCGGCCGGGTGGTGAAGACGGTGATATTGGATGGCTTGTCCGTGCAAACGGCAAAGTCGACTTCAGCGCCTTCGGAGCGTCCAATCCATTCACGCTGTTGGGTTTTTACGCCTTCGGGCCAGTTGATGGTGTCTAGCCCCGCGATGAGCTTGTCCGCGTAGGCCGTGATTTTGAACTTCCATTGTGGGAGCGGTTTTTGAACAACAGGGCCATCACAGCGCCAGCATTTGCCATCCACAACTTCTTCATTGGCGAGGACAGTACTTTCGTATACGCACCAGTTGACGGGTGCATTGTCACGGTACGCGAGTCCGCGCTCGAGGAGGAGGAGGAAGGCCCACTGATTCCACTTGTAATACGCTGGGTCCGTTGAATTGATTTCGCGTGACCAGTCGTAAGACACACCAAGGGTTTCAAGCTGACGACGATATTCAGCGGCGAGCTGTGGGACAACCGTTCGCGGGTTTACGCCGCGCTTGATTGCATCCTGCTCGGCGGGCTGGCCGAAAGCATCCCAGCCCATCGGGTTGAGGACGTTGTAGCCTTTCATCCGCATGTGGCGTGCGAGGACATCACCTGGGATGTAGTTCTTTCCGTGACCAACGTGCAAACCGCTTCCACTTGGGTATGGGAACATCACCAATGTGTAGAACTTTGGCTTACTGGAATCCGTATCGACTTTGTAGATGTCGGCATCGGCCCAGCGCTTTTGCCACGTACGCTCGATTTCCCGGAAGGGGTAGCGAGGTGTTTCATCGGTTTGCACAGAGGTGTTCATCGGGGAGCAGTATATCGCTTGGGTGTAATTGGACGTCGCATTCTGACCGTGAAATAGGGTAGTTACAGGGTATGGGTGCGTGGTTTGCAAACAAACCCGTATGGTTGGTTCTTTGATAGAATCGGGCACCGGCCGAGTGGCGTATTTAGCGACAGGAGTGTGGCGAGCATGGAACGGCGCGTGATTGGGATTGAAACCGAGTTTGGCTGTCTGGTCCGTGATGATCAGGTAGGGACTCCGGAGACTGTTGTTCACTTGGTTCGCGATCACTGCTTCTATGAAAAGAAGTGGGGAGTCATTGATCTCCATGCGCGTGACTATTCTTTTGAGCCTGCGCGCTCAGGTGGCTTTCTTCTTAATGGCGGGCGTCTCTATGTGGATGCCGTTGGTGATCATGAAGAGTATGCGACGGCTGAGTGTTCATCGATTCTGGATGTCTGCCGCCACCACAAGGCTGGGCAGTGGCTTTTGCAGTCCTTTCTTGATGATCTTGGCTTGTCGGATGCGGTCTCATTTCACAACAACAGTGTTGATCACTTTGGCGGGCATACATTTGGTTGTCATGAGAACTATCTTGTGTCAATGGCCGATGAAGAATTTTTTCGTGCGAGTTTGCGCGGGCTGATTCCATTTTTGGTGACGCGTCAGATTTTTGCAGGTGTTGGTCGTGTCGGTGGGCATCGCCTGAACTTTAGTTCGCTGGAAAACTCGATCATGACGATTAGCGAGCATGATGTCGATTACCAGTGGATTTCGAATTTTTACGGTGTCGAGCTTGATAACACGGTCGATTTTCAGCTAAGTCAGCGGGCGGATCACATCATTCGGACAATTGCGAGTCGAGTGCGCTTTAACCGTGCGATCATCAACCCCAAGTGGGATAGCTATTACCAGAATGCCACGTATAACCGCCTCCATATTTTGTTCGGCGAATCGAATATGAGTGACTATGCAACTGCCCTCAAGGTTGGTACGACGAGTGCCGTGTTGAGCTTGCTTGAGGATGGTTTGATCGGCAGGGATGTTGAGATTCAGGATCCATTGGATGCGCTGCGTTCGATCAGCCGTGATGGCAGCTATCGCTGGTTGGTGACGCTGACGGATGGAACGACGATCTCGGCGATTGACTTGCAACGGCGCTACCTCTCGGCGGCAAAGAAGCGGTTGACGGGTGTGGATGAACAAACAGATTGGGTATTGGCAAATTGGGAGTCGACGCTTGATCAGCTGGAGCGTGACCCGATGGTTTTGGCTGACCGCCTAGACTGGGTTGCGAAGAAGAAATTGTTTACTGAGTTTGTTGCATCCGAGGGTGTTGCCTGGTCAGACGACATTCTACAGAGCTTAGATATCGAGTATCACAATATAAATCGCAACCAGAGTTTGTTTCATGCACTCGAGCAATCGGGTGACATGGTGCGTCTCGTGTCTGATTTCGAGATAGCAAAGGCGATGTCAACTCCGCCTGTTGGGACACGAGCAGAGGGCCGGGCGAATGTGGTTCGGCGTTTAATTGCTGCCAAAGCGCGGGAATATGTGGTTGACTGGGATGTTGTCTATGCTGGCAAGGGTCGGCAGCTTGAATTTGGAGACCCCTTGCATACATATGCGGATGAAACGCATCGTATGTTAGCAGGGCTTCCCGAATAGTTTTTGAATTAATTTGCGGTGTCTGGCAATTGGTCGGTATGATGCACGCTTGGCACTACTAGCAATAGGATAGAGCAATGGCAAAGAAAAGTAGCGAAAATAGATTGGTGATTACGCTCCGTTCAACCGAGAGCGCACATGCATACACCACAATGAAGAATAAGCGGAACGATCCTGCACGTATCGAGCTGAAGAAGTACGATCCTGTGGTTCGCCGCCACGTCACATACCGGGAGGCTAAGTAACCATGGCTCGAGTCTGTGCATTATCTGGACGCAAGTCACAGAGCGGACGAAATGTTCGCTATAACCACGGTGGAATGTGGGAAATGCGTGCTCAAAAGAAGCCTCGCAAGTTCCATGTCAACCTTCAGACCGTAACGGTTCCTACACCGGATGGTGGAACGAAAAAAATCAAGATTGCTGCACGCATGATTACATCCCGTGCATTCAAGGCCATTCTGGCCGGTGAGAAGGCACTTCCAAAGGGCGTCTAATCCCTTCGGCTGTTGCTAGTAAATCTTTATGCCGGGTCGCTTGCGACCCGGCTTTTTGTTTGTTGATTGGTTTTTTATATG
>JBJTQN010000358.1:0-3388 GCA_046075665.1 Armatimonadota bacterium
TTGGAAGCCCTTCAAGCGGCAATCGATTCGTATAATGATGGACGTGGTGAGTGGGCAACCATGCGAGTAAAACAGCGGATTGATTGCATGGTCGATTTCGCCCGTGGCATGAAGGAAAAGCGCGAAGAGGTGGTCAAACTTCTCATGTGGGAGATCGGAAAATCGCTCGCTGATTCACGTAAGGAGTTCGACAGGACGATCGACTACATCTTCGAGACCATTGAAGCGTTGAAGTCGCTTGACCGCGACAGTTCCAGGATCCAAAAAGTACAAGGTGTTTACGCACAGATCCGTCGCGGTCCCCTAGGTGTCGTGTTGTGTATGGGTCCATACAATTATCCATTGAACGAGACGTATTGCAGTCTTATTCCTGCATTACTCATGGGTAATTCGGTCGTCTTCAAACCTGCCAAGTACGGCGTGCTGCTGCATCGTCCTTTGTTGGAGGTTTTCCGTGATGCATTTCCCAAAGGAGTAGTGAACTTCATTTACGGCGAGGGTGCTGAAACCAGTGGCGTCTTGATGCAGTCGGGGAAAATCGATGTGTTGTCCTTTATCGGCACTAGCAGAGTAGCTAACATCCTCAAAAAACAACATCCTAATCCTAACAGGCTTCGTGCAGCACTTGGTTTGGAAGCCAAGAATCCCGCCATCATCTTGCCGGATGCCGACATCGATTTGGCTGTAGAGGAATGCATCACCGGAACGTTATCCTACAACGGACAACGATGCACTGCGCTCAAGATGATTTTCGTGCATGAGCAAGTGCGTGACGCATTCCTGATGCGCTATCTCGATCGATTGAAGTCGCTCAAATCAGGAATGCCTTGGACAGACAAGGTGATGTTGACCCCGCTGCCTGAGGCCGGCAAGACCGACTATCTGAGAGGATTGATTGATGATGCGTGCTACAAGGGGGCAAAGGTGCTCAACGAAGGCGGAGGAAACGTCGTCGAAAGTTTCATGTATCCCGCAGTTTTGTATCCAGTCGATAGCTCCATGAGGATCTATCAGGAAGAGCAATTCGGACCAGTTGTTCCGGTCATCTCCTATACCGATGTGAATGTCCCGATCGAATATGTGGTCGGTTCCAATTATGGACAGCAAGTGAGCATTTTCGCACAGGATCCGGAGCTCATCGCTCACCTGGTCGATTCGCTCGTGAATCAAGTCTGTCGCGTGAATATCAACAGCCAATGCCAGCGTGGCCCCGATGTTTTTCCTTTCAATGGCAGGAAGGATTCAGCAGAAGGAACCCTAAGCGTAAGCGACGCTTTACGCGTGTTCTCCATCCGCACCCTCGTGGCCGCTAAACAGGGCGCTTTGAATGATGCGATATTATCGGATATCCTCGAGCAGAGAAGATCCGCCTTCATCTCTTCCGATTTCATTCTGTGATTCAGCCCGTGAATTTTTCCTGATAATTTCAGAGATTGCATAACCAATATACCTCCTATGATACTTGTTGCAGACAGTGGTTCGACCAAATGTGATTGGATTCCGATCAGAGCTGAAGGCGAACTTGAAAAACAAAGCACCGTCGGTTTCAATCCTTATTTCTGTGACGAGCAATTCGTTGTGGAGGGCATAAAAGCCAACTCTTTCCTTTACGATCACAGGCAGCAAGTCACGCATGTCTTCTTTTACGGAGCAGGCTGTTCCAGTGACGATAGGAAAGCCTTGGTTGCGCGTGGACTTTCTCAGGTTTTCACTTCTGCTGAAATAAAAGTGGATCACGATGTGTTCGCTTCCGCTTTAGCCACTTGCGGTGATCACGCAGGTATCGCATGTATCCTGGGTACCGGCAGTAATTCGTGTTATTTCGACGGCAAGAAGGTGTATACGAATAATTATGGATTGGGGTACATAATGGGTGATGAAGGCAGCGGTAGCTATCTGGGTAAAAAACTGATAACCCATTATCTGTATGGGATACTTCCAGAGCCAATCAAGTCGGCATTCGAGGCGCGTTACAAGATGGATAAAGAGGTGATGATCGAGCATGTGTATTCCAAGCCAGGCGGGAACGTCTGGTTAGCCTCTTTCGCTAAATTCCTTTCTGAATTTCCTGATGACCCTTGGGTCAAGAACACAGTACAGAAAGGGTTCGAGGAGTTTTTCGATTTGTATGTGTGTGGGTATCCAGATTTCCGCTCAACAGAGGTGCACTTTGTCGGCAGTATCGCCCATTACTTCGAACCTGTTCTTCGTGAAGTCGGAGCATCCCGTTCCGCCAATGTGGTGAAAGTGATCCGCCATCCGGTCAAAGGCCTGGCTGATTACTATCGGGCCAAATTTTTCCAGAATCAGTAACGAACCGTCACCTGGTCACCACTATCGGCGAACCCTATCACCGTATTGGTGCTGTAATCCTTATCGCCTTCTCTTCCGATGGGATCGAATTTCGAAATCGGATTCAGCATGTTGAATGATTCAGTGGTCGTGACGGTTTCTTTTCCATTCACCGTGGCTTTCTGACTCGATGCGCCATGAAGCACCACCTTCACGAAAGTGAATTTGGAATTGCTGTTACCGCTCTTTTTGCCGAATGACAACTCACGCTTTATCGGATCAAAAGCTATTTTTCTCTTGAAGTAATTTCCTTTTTCATAATCATACGTGGTTCCGTCGTCCTCATAGTAATCGAATGTATTTTCTGTGGGACCGGAATACACGTGTACGGTCAGCGTATCGCCCGGGTCCTGTCCGGTGTTTTGGACAGGCGCTTGCATTGGCAGGATCGTTCCTCCCCGAACGAAAACATTCAGGCGATTGATCGGATTGGTAAGGATCAACTCCTGGGATCCTTCCATAGGAGCATCGTTGTAGAAGTCGTACCAGTTTCCGGCAGGGAGATAGAAGCGCGCAAGGTCGCGTGTGGTAGAGGTCGGGCAGACCATGATGCCATGTCCGAAAAAGAATTGATTCTGATAGTCCCAGTTGTAGATCTTGCTGTCGAACGGGTAGTCGATGGCGAGTGACCGCGCCACAGGCATGCCGTTGACGGTCGAACCGTGGAAGCTGGAGTAGAGGTAAGGCAGCATCTTGTAACGGAGCTGTATGTAATTGCGCGAGATCTCCTCGACTTCTTCGCCGTACGCCCACGGCTCGCAGCTGCGAGAATTGATCATCGAATGGCCGCGCATGAATGGCGTGAAGGATGCGATACTCATCCAGCGTGCAAAAAGTTGCGGACTGCTTCCGCCTGTAAAGCCGCCTATGTCATAGCCGGCATTCGCCACTCCGCAAATTCCCAGACTGTTCACCAGCCTGACACCAAGCAGCATGTGGTCGTCGTAGGAGGAGTTATCACCTGTCCAGATGGCCGAGTAGCGTTGTATGCCACTGTAAGCGGCGCGGGTAAGTACGAAGGGGCGTTTGTTATCCA